>JASFLR010000443.1:0-3949 GCA_050117995.1 Anaerolineae bacterium | reverse complement strand
CGAACCAGGTCGATGACCCGCTGCTGAAGGCGGTGGCCGAGTGGCACCTTGGGTTTGTGCTATTCGTGCTCGGCGAGTTTCCGGCTGCCCACAGCCACCTCCAGAAGGTCATCGCCTTCTACAAGCCGGAGGAGCATCATGGTCCCTTTGTGTCCATGCGCGGATCTGACGCTGGTGTCGGTGCGATGGCGTACGACGCAGTATCTTTGTGGTGCCTTGGATACCCCGATCAGGCAGACCAGACTGCTTGGAAGGCTCTGACTCTGGCACGACAACTCAACCACGAGTTTTCCCTGGCTGACGTTCTCTGCTTCTGCGGCTGTGTGTACAATGCACTGCGCCGGGAACCCCAGGCACTCAAAGACGCCGCAGACGAATTGATAGTTCTGTCGCGCGGGATGGGATTCACATCGTTCTCCGGCTCGGGGACTTGCTACTCGGGTGAGGCAATGGCCAAGCTTGGACAGGTCCGGGAAGGCCTGGCAAAGCTACGTCAGGGCATCACCACCAGACAGCATGTGGGCGCACGGTGCTACCAGACGGGAATCTTGGGCTCCCTGGGTGAGGTCCAAGCCGCCGATGGTCAGCCAGAGGAAGCGCTTGATAGCTACACCGACGCACTCGCCCTGGTAGAAGAGACTGGCGAGCGCTACTACGAGGCCGAGCTCCATCGCCTCAAGGGCGAATTGCTATTGGCGCGGTGTGATGCAGACACCGCAGAGGCCAGTTTCCACAAGGCCATCGAGGTTGCCCGGCAGCAGAGCGCCAGGTCTTGGGAGCTGCGCGCGACGATTAGTCTGGCGCGTCTGTGGCAGAATCAGGGCAAGGCGGATGAGGCACACCGGCAACTCACCGAGATCTACGAGTGGTTCACCGAGGGCTTTGACACACACGACCTGAAAGAGGCCCAGGCACTACTCGATGAACTAGCGCAAGGAGACGAGGGGCCGCACTAGAGAGGCTCCCGATCATAAGAAGGCTCTATTGGCCAGTTGCTCGCTTTCGAGCACACTGAGCGCGAAGGAGGCTTGGAAGTGTCCAGCCTTGCACTCTACCTGCTTGGGCCACCGCGCATCGAGCGCGACGGCAGGCCGATCGAGGTGAACAGGCGTAAAGCCATCGCGCTTGTCGCCTATCTCGCCGTCACTGGCCAAAGCCACGCCCGCGACTCCCTCGTCACTTTGCTCTGGCCCGAGTACGACAACTCCCGGGGACGCGCCGCCCTGCGCCGCACGCTCTATACCCTCCGCAATGCCCTCGGCGGCGAGTGCATCCACATCGATCGCGACCAGCTTGGTCTGCAACCCGCCACATATCCGGCCGAAGGCCCCCTCCTCTGGGTTGACGTAGTCCAGTTTCGTCAGATCCTCGGCGCCTGCCGAACCCACGGACACCCGGACTCTGAGGTTTGCCCATCGTGCATCGTTCCCCTCACCGAGGCAGTGAGCCTGGCCCATGGCGAGTTCATGAGTGGCTTCACCCTTAGGGACAGCGCCAACTTTGATGACTGGCAGCTCTTTGAGGCCCAACGCTTGCGCCGCGAGCTGGACGGCGCCTTGCTGAAGCTGGTGCGCGGGTATATTGTCGAGCGCCAGTTCGAAACAGCCGAGGGCTTTGCCCGCCGCCGGCTGGCCCTGGATCCACTGGATGAGAGTGCCCACTGCCAGTTAATGCGACTACATGCCTGGTCGGGCCACCGCTCCGCTGCCCTGCGCCAGTACGAAGAATGCGTGGATATTCTCCAAGACCAGCTGGGTGTGCCACCTCAGCAGGAGACGACTGACCTGTATGAGACCATCCGGGAAGACCACGCCCCGCCCCTGCCCGATGACGAACGGACCCAGCTACCGCCCAAGCCCAGTGCCGAGCCCCCTGCCTTCCTCCAGCAAGACACCCCCATCGAACCGCCTATCTTTGTCGCCCGTGAGGCCGAGCTGGCCCGGCTGGAGCGATATCTTCAGGAGGCGCTGAGAGGGCAGGCTCAGGTGGTTTTCGTCACCGGTGATGCTGGCTGTGGCAAGACAGCCCTCATCCAGGAATTCGCCCGTCGCGCCCAGGAAAGCTATCCCGATCTGATCATCGCCACCGGGCACAGCAACGCTCACACTGGCATCGGGGACCCCTACCTGCCCTTCCGTGAGATTCTGGGCCTGCTGACCGGCGATGTCGAGGCCCAGTGGTCCGCTGGCGCCATGACAACGGAGCAGGCCCGGCGTTTGTGGCAACTCACGCCTCTGACAATCCGGGCATTGGTCAAGACCGGCTGGGACTTGATCGAACTGCTGGTACCTGGTACGCCCCTGCTAGAGCGCGCGGCAGCCTTCAGACCGTGGCCCATTGACAAAGTCTGGCTGGCGCAACTCGAGGCGCTGGTCGCACGCAAGTCCAGTGTAACTGGCATGTCCGCCCTGCAACAGGCTGCCTTGTTTGAGCAGTATGCCCAGGTGCTGTGGGCGGTTGGCCGTGAAAAGCCCCTGCTGCTCGCCCTGGACGATCTGCAGTGGGCAGATGCCGGCTCACTCCACCTGCTATTTCATCTTGGACGGCGGATGGCAGGCTGCCCTCTCCTCCTGGTAGGTGCCTACAGGCCGGCTGAGGTGGCCCTCGGGCGCCCTGCTTACCCCCATTCCATGCAAGCGGCCCCTCTGGAGACACGTGAAGTCGCATCGACCGCGTGGGACCGGCATCCCCTTGAGGCAATTGTGAACGAGTTCAGGCGTTCCTTCGGCAGAGTTGAAGTTAATGTGGAGCGAGCAGAAGACCGCCCATTTGTGGATGCCTTCCTGGACAGTGAGCCTAACCGGCTTGGAGATGCCTTCCGCGAGGCGCTGCACCAGCACACCCTGGGAAACCCCCTCTTTACCCACGAGCTCCTCCACGGCATGCAGGAGCGAGGAGATCTGATCCAGGATGGCGAGGGCAAATGGATCGAGGGCCCGCAACTGGACTGGGACACCATGCCCGTGCGGGTGGAGGCGGTGGTCGCCGAGCGGATTGGCCGCCTGTCGCCGAGCTCCCGGCAATTGCTGAGCGCAGGCAGTGTCGAGGGTGAAACCTTCACGGCAGAGCTTGTAGCCCGGGTGCAGGGCAGCGGGGAGCGGGACACAGTCCGCTGTCTGAGCGAGACGCTGGATAGGCAACACCGGCTAGTAAGCGCCAAGGGGATCCGGCGTTTGGGTAACCAGCTGCTCTCCCAATACCGCTTCCGGCACATCCTCTTTCAGAAATACCTGTACAGCAGCTTGGATCCGGTAGAACGGGTGTACCTGCATGAGCGGGTTGGGACCGCCCTGGAGGAACTCCACCAGGATCGAGACACCGCGAGCGTTTCAGTGCAGCTTGCGCGCCACTTCGAGGAAGCTGGCATTCCAGAGAAAGCAATACACTACCTACACCAGGCAGGGGAGCGTGCCATACGGCTATCTGCCTACCAGGAGGCACTTGCTCACCTCGACAAGGGATTGAGCTTGCTTGGAACCCACCCGGATGTGCCCGAGAGCGGCCAAAAGGAACTTGCTCTGCAGTTGGCTCTGGGCGTGGCTTGCGTGGGCGTCAAGGGCTATGACCTGCGAGCAAAAGAGATCTATAGCAGGGCTCACAAGCTGGGTCAGCAGTTGGGAGAGACCTCCCAGATCTGCCGTGCAGTGGGTGAGCAGGCTTGCCTTCACTATGTGATAGCCGAACACGAGCGAGCGTATGAACTCGCCGAGGAAGCGCTCGACTTGGCTCATGAGGCGGGAGATCCGTTGCTTGTGGCAGTGAGCCAATGGTTTCTGGGCTTCATTCTCTTCGCTCTTGGGGAATTTTCGGCGGCTCGAGACCACCTCCAGCAGATGATTGCCTTCTACGATCCGCGGGAGCATCACGAGGCTTTTGTGATGTTGCGTAGCTCCGACTCTGGTGTGAGCGCGCTGGCCTACGATGCTTGCTGCCTGTGGTGTACTGGATT
>JASFLR010000442.1:0-3953 GCA_050117995.1 Anaerolineae bacterium | reverse complement strand
GCATGGGGCTGGGATGCTCGACGCTGGTGAATTCCTCGCGGAGCTCACCGCCTACGCGCTGCGTGGGCGAGTCGGGCGTGATCAGCTCTGGGTGGGCGGCCTCCAGCTCCTGCAGCTCGCGGTAGAGGGCGTCGTAAGCGTCGTCGCTGATGATGGGGTCGTCCAGCACGTGGTAGAGGTGAGCGTGGTAGCGCACCTGGGCCCGCAGTTCCTCAATCCGCGATTTCGCGTCCATTGCCGTCTCCCCCTTGCCCCTGCATGCGTCCAGAACCTGAGTGCGTCGATTGTACCATGGATCGGCGGTGGGAGGCAATTCTGGGAGAGCCTCTTATAGGGGTGCACGCGCAGACCCCCGTCTGCCCTGCGGGCCGGTGCCCCCGGACCCCACGAATCTGAGGGTTTGCACGTGTGCTAGGGATGCCTGAGGACTTGGAGGCGTCACTACGAAGGAGCGAAGTGGTAGCTGTCGCGAGAGTGGAGTAGCAATTCGCTCGTCGTGATGATATTAGCTCTGTCGTTGCGAGGAGGCCGGCCAAAGGGCCGGCCGACGCGGCAACCCCCTTTTCAGTCATTGGGGATCCTTGTCGGTGCAGTTGGGGATCGCTTCAGGCGGTTGGGGATTGCGTCAATCTCGCCAAAGGCAGGCGAGATCTCGCTGCAACCGACGGAGGTGCGCGAGTTGACAATCCGGCCTCGAGGTGGCATAATGGCCGACCGGTGTACCCATCGAGGTATAAACCCTATCAGAAAACTGAAGGGCGTCTCGCTTTCGGCCGGTTGGCTGAGTTAGGCTTGGCACCCAGGGCCTGTTATTCAGGTTCTGCGCGTGCCGGAGTGTCAGTAACCATCGGCTGGCCCGCCCTTGACGGAGGAGTGCAGAGTTGTTAAGGATGATCAAGATTACCGCTGGCGTCGTGGCGGGTGTGACGCTGCTGACGCTGGTGGCGCCGGTTCTCGGCGAAACGATAGCCACCTTGCCACCAGCCTTTCCGGAATCCGCTTCCGGTTCGCCGGCTAGTGCGGGGCTGGACTATGAGGATGTGACCTTTGCCACGACAGATGGGCTCGCGCTGCGGGGCTGGTTTTTTCCGGCCGATCAGCCGGATGCGCCGGCGATGATCTATGCGCCCGCGACCAGCCACGATCAGCGCTCCGGGCTTTCGTTGGTGCCTTCCTTTCACCATACAGGCTATCACGTGTTGCTGTTTAGCTACCGTGGCCACGCGCTGAGCGACGGCCGGAAGGGTGGCTTCACCTACGGCGAGGCAGAGAGCAGGGACGTGGAGGCTGCGGCTCAGTACCTCTCTGAGGAGAAGGGCATCGGCAGCATTGCCGTGGTGGGCCACTCTGCTGGCGCCGTGTCGGCTATTCTGAGCGCTGCCCGCAACCCGCTCATTGGCGCGGTGGTCGCAGTGGCGCCTTTTACCTGCGTGACCGAAGTGTGGCAGACAAGCCGGCCTCCGCTGGTGCCATCCTTTGTGCTCGATTGGACGCTATGGGTCTCAGAGAAGACGCGGGGGTTCGACCGCGAGCAGGTGTGTCCCATCCGGGTTGTGGAGCAGATCGCGCCGCGTCCGCTGTTGGTGATCCACGGTACCGATGACCGCCGCATTACCGAAGATCAGGTGCAAGAACTCTTTGCCGCCGCGGCGGAGCCCAAGTCCCTGTGGTTGGTCGAGGGAGCGAGTCACGATGGCATCCGCAATCCGGGGCTTGATGTGCTGGCCCAGGATGTCATCAGCTTTCTCGATGCGGCCTGGGAGAGGCCGGGTGAGGTGGCAATGGCTCCGCGGCGGGCTGCGGTCGAGTAGCTAGGGGTCGAGGTGACAATAAAGGCTGATAGACAGCATATACACTTCGGTGGGATATCCGAAGTGGGGACCTGCCGAGATCCCCACACCCCGCGGCCGGGGCCCTAACGGCCCCGGGCCCCACGAATCGGGTGAACTGCACGCTTGTTGGGATTGCTTGAAGGCGCAGAGGCTTCACTACGACCAGAAGTGAGGTGCGGCAGTCCTGTCTGAAATCGTGTAGGTAGCGAGAATGCAGCTATTCTGCCGGGGGCGGCTCGTCCGGCCTGCGCCGGATCCACTCCTCGTGTGAGGCGATGTCGCGGTCGAGCAGCAGGCGGCGCAGGATGACGCGACGGCGCTCGGGGTCCCCAGGTTGGGGCAGGGGGCGTCGGTTGGCCTCCAGCCTCTTGCCCAGTGTAAGCAGCAACATGGCGGCAGCGGCAGGCAGCACCACACCCGGACCGTCGATCAGCGCCGACAACAGGGGCAGGGTTATCATCCCTACCAGGGCCCAGGGCGCCGAATCACCCAGCCTCCAGCCGACGGCAAGGAAGAGAAGCATCCAGGGAAAGCCCCAGGGAAAGATGGGCAGGAGCATCCCCATAAAGGTGCCGAGCCCGCGGCCGCCGGTAAAGCGCAGGAAGATGGGCCAGTTATGACCAGCCACTGCGGCCAGTCCAGCCGCCGCTGCTATGGGCATGCCCAGGTCCAACTGCAGGGCAAGCCAGGCCGGGAAGGCAGCCTTGGCCATATCAAAGAGCCCCACGGGCACCACTGCCCAGCGGGCGACGTGCTCGTAGATCATGGATCCGCTGACGGTGCCGCTTCCGTAGGTGCGCAGGTCGAGCTTACCCAGCCACCTACCAACCAGGTAGGCGGTGGGGATGGAGCCCAGTAGGTAGCCGCCGAGGACCAGGAGGGCAGACTCGAGCATCACCTGTCCTCTCCCGTACGAGCCATAGCGCGTGCCTGAAAAGCCACGACGATGCCCGAGCCTAGGGCCAGCACGCCCAGCATACCCATGACCGGCAGAATGCCAAATCGGTCAGCCAGCGATCCGCCCAGCAGCAGGGGGATGATGCCCGCTGCATTGGCCAGCGCGAGCTGAGCGGCGATGACCCTGCCGCGCAAGCGGGCAGGCGGGCGCTCCTGGAGGACGACGCGGGCGGTGATAATGGTGAAGGCCAAAGCAACCCCCAGGCCGAGGATCAGCGGCAAGGCGAGCCACAGGCGGCCCTCCTGGCTGCCGAGTGTTGCCAGCAAGCCGAGACTCGCGCCAAAGCCCAGCAGGCCAGCGGCGATCCAGGACGGCCTGCTCAGGGCGGACTCGGACCGGCTCAGGATGATGGCGCCCAGCAGAAAGCCCAGCCCGCCGGGCAGCAGCACAAAGGGCGCGTTCTCAGTTGCCAGCCCCATATGGCGCGACACGAGGCCGGGCACCATGGACAGCACGACCAGCAGCAGGGTCGCTGCCAGAGTGGCCTGGATGGCGACGAGCCTCAATAACCGGTCGCGGCTGATGGTCAGCCAGCCTGCCTGAAAGTCCTCGCGGAGGTTCCTCCAAAGGGTGGCCATGTTACCGGGACTCTCTGGCAAGGCAGAGTCGGGAGGAAGGCCGGTGACTAGTACGGTGGCAAAGACACAGAGCAGCCCGCTCAACAGTCCCACTGCCGGCGGACCGGAGAGCTTGATGAGAAGGGGACCGAGGGCTATGACGCCCAGCCCCTCGGCGGCCAACATGCTGATCTGGAGGAGGGCGTTCGCCGGTACGAGGTTCTCGTGCTCGACCAAGTCGGGCAGCATGGCCAGCTCAGCGGGCGTGGCGAACTGCGTGAAGGCGGTGCCGGCTACCATCGCCGCGTAGACCATGGCGATGGCCAGGTTGTCCGACAGGACCAGCGTGCCCGCCCAGAAGGCCAGGGCAGGCAGTGCGCGGATCAGAAGGCTCGCTACCAACACTCTCTTCCGGCCCCAGCGGTCGACCACGGTACCGGCAACCAGCGACCCGAGGAAGGCGGGAAGGATGGCAGACAGGATCACCAGGCTGGTCTGCGCCGTGGATTGGGTCTGCTCCTCAACAAAGACGGCGCCAGCCAGGCCCATGCTGTAGATGGCGGTGATGGCCGCGAACTGGGCCACCCATAGCGTGAGGAAGCTGCG
>JASFLR010000441.1:0-3969 GCA_050117995.1 Anaerolineae bacterium | reverse complement strand
TCCCGCCTGCCAAATCGACGGCGGCACCAGCGCTCGCACCTCATCCCGCGAAAAGAGCCCCCGGCGCGTGAGGTAGGCGCTGGCTGGCGAGGCAGGCCGGGACAGCGCATCGCGTACTCGCGTCCAGCGACGCCTACCTGGAATCACACCGAGAATGGCGCGGGCAGCCGCTGGCCCAGCAGGCATCGCTTGCGCAAAACGCAGCGCATGCAACATCCGCGGGACTTGGGTGAAGGTGTTGGGATAGCCGCCAAAGAGCTCATCACCACCCAATCCCGACAGGGCCACCGTGAGGCCTGCCTGCCTTGCTGTCTGCGAGACAAAGTAGGTGTTGACTCCATCGACGCTGGGCTGGTCTAGAGACTCCACAATCGCTTCGAACTCGTCAGCTATGTCATCGGCGGTCACCACCCGCTCGTGATGGTCAGTCCCAATGGCATCGGACACGGCACGCGCGTACCCGGCCTCCGAGTACCCCGATTCGGCAAAGGTCATCGAGCAGGTACGGATGGTGCCGCCAGTGGCCTCCCGCATCAAGGCGACCACGCTACTAGAGTCCAGACCGCCGCTGAGAAAGGCCCCCAGTGGCACATCGCTCACCAGGCGGAGGCGCACTGCCTCTTCCAGCAACGCACCGATCTCCTCAACCGCCTCGTCAGCACTGGCTGGCTCGTCCTCGGCTGCACTGAGTTGCCAGTATGTCTCCTCGATAACCTGATGGGGACGCTTGGGTAGAACCGTCAACCGGGTAGCCGGCGGCAGCGCTTGCGCTCCTTGGTAGATGGTAAAGGGGTTGGGCACGCTGCCCATGAGCAGGTAACCGACGAGGCCAGAGGGATCGATCTCCCTACTAACCAGGCCGGAGGCCAGCAGCGCTTTCAATTCTGAGGCAAAAAGAAAGGCTTCGCTGGATTGGGCATAGTACAGCGGCTTCACCCCCATCTGATCTCGGGCCAGAAGCAATCGCCGCTGGGCCGCGCCTGGGGCCTGCCGCTCGTCCAGAATGGCAAAGGCAAACATGCCTCGAAGTCGCCCCGTCACCTCCGCCCCCCAGGCCTCGTAACCGCGGAGGATCACCTCGGTGTCGCTGCCAGAGCGAAATCTGTACTCCAGTTTCTCTAGCTCAGCCCGCAGCTCCCCGGTATTATAGATCTCGCCGTTGTAGGTGATCCAGACGGTGCGATCCCCGTTGGCCATCGGCATATTACCCGCAGGCGACAGATCGCGGATGGCCAGCCGGCGGTTGACGAGCCCGATGCGACCGTCATCGGTCACAAAGATGCCCTCATCATCTGGACCGCGATGCACCATGGCCCGAGCCATCGCACCCAGGCGCTCGCGCAGATCGGGCAGGGAACGATCTGGATTGACGACTATGCCTGCAATGCCACACATAGGCTCGCGGCCATCAACCTCAAGCTATCCTTTGTGGGGCGGTACCCAGCAAGGCACCCCACCTGCCGTTGCCGGGCTGTATGCCCCGCCCACGGCTCAAGTGAATAGATCTCTATGGTCAACCACCCACTCGTACAAGCGACGGACGCCCTCTTCACGAGTAATCCGCGGTCTCCAGCCAAGCTCCTGTTCGGCCTTGCGTATGTCGGCCACAAAGATCGGCTGATCGCCAGGCCGCCAGTCATCGTAGGTCACAGGCACCTGACGCCCCATCAATACCGTCAAGAGCGGACCCAGTTCCTGCCATACTGCCAGCGTACTCTCTGGGCCTCCGCCAACATTGTAGACTTGGCCGGCAGCCACATCGATCTGCTGGACTGCAGCTTCATACAGATCCAGCAGGTCATCCACCCACAGGAGATCGCGCACCTGCTTCCCATCGCCGTAGATCGTAATCGCCTGCCCTGTCACGGCAGCGATCAAGAACCAGGCTACCCAGCCCTGATCCTCTACGCCGAATTGCCGCGGCCCATAGATACATGACTGGCGAAGTACGACAGTGGGCAGCCCATAGATCCGCGCATAGTCCCGCACGTACTGATCGCCGGCCCCCTTGGAGCAGCCGTAAGGGGAATGAAAGTCCAGGGGATAGTCTTCAGAGATGCCATAGGGGTAGTCGCGATAAGAATAGCCCGTCTCACCCTCGACCACCGCCACATCTTCCATCCCACCGTACACCTTGTTGGTGGAAGCGTAGATGACAATTGGCCGCTGCCCCGAAAGCCGCGCTGCCTCCAGTACGTTAAAGGTTCCCAGTGCATTCACCTCAAAATCAAGGCGCGGATCCTGCACCGAGGTCGTGACGGCTACCTGCGAGGCCAGATGATAGATGACCTCCGCACCTGCTGCAGCTCGATGAAGCGCTTCCGAGTCGCGTACGTCTGCCCGGATCAGCGTCCAGCGGTCGCCGCATTGCGCGTGCAACCATGCCAGGTTCTTCTCTGCCCCCAGGCGCGAGAGATTATCATAGACCAGGACTCTGTGCCCCTCGGAAACCAGCCTGTGGGTCAGATTGGCACCAATGAACCCTGCCCCACCTGTGATCAGTGCATTCAATGCACCCCTCCGTAATCAACTTGTATACAGTGTCTTACTGTTATTTCACCCGTTTTTATATGTTTTCAGATCCAAGAGATGGGCAAGCTCCGCCGATCTGGCACAGTCGGTGCGCCAGACTTCCGAACGTTCTAAAGGCCGTCTTGCTGGCCTGCTACATCGACTTGATGTCAGAGTAGTCTATGTCAACCGGTGTCATACGACCCACAACATCCAGCAGGACCCGAACCCGGTTCGCTGATGACATGGGCTTGTCAAAGACCGCCTCCAGATCACGTAGTGGTCCTGAGACAATGCGAACCCGATCGCCCCTCTTCAGGCCACCGTAACCGACTTCCTCGATGGTCTCCAGGCGACTACGTACCATCTCAACGATCTCGTCATCAACGACAGCCGGTTGTCCTCCGGTGCCCACAATCCGCCTGATGCCCGGCATCCAATCGATAGAGGATCTAGGGATTACCTCAAGATCGATCCGGGCAAAGAGATAGCTTGGGAAGTACACAACGCGGTCAGGTCGGTCGCGCCGCTGCACCTTTCTCCTAACCGTGGGCAAATAGGTCTCAATTCCCTGGCCTCTCAAGCTGATCTCAACCTGACGTTCTTTTCTGGGTTTGGTGTAAAGCGCGTACCAGCGCATCATAATGGGCAGATCCCATCCAAGTCTCGCTCAAACAGCGACCCAATAGACAGCACACATCGCCAAATCCTCAGCATGGTAGAGGGTTCGCCAGGGGTATGGACAGAGTGTTTCTGCACTCTGCCATGAACCATTGGTCGCAAATGGACTGCATGGCCCATTTTACACAACAGAGTGCCCACTGTCAAGTGAGTTTTGATGGCATCGCTGTGGGCTGCAGACAGCATAATGGATCTGCCGCTCTTGTCAGCCATGGTTCTTCGCCCTGTTCCACAGGTCATCTTGCTCCGCCGGGGACAGCGCGGCCAGTTCTACCCCATGACTCTGGGCATCCCGCTCCATATGCGCATAGCGCTCGGAAAATCGATCACAGGCGCCCCGCAAGGCGCTTTCGGCGTCTATCCCCAGCCACCGTGCGAAGTTGACCAGGCTAAAGAGCAGATCACCGAGCTCTCGAGCCTGCCCTTGCTGGTTTCGGCAATCGATCAGCTCAGCGAGTTCCTCACTCACTTTGTCCAACACGCCACTCAGGTCAGGCCAGTCAAACCCGGTCCTGGCGGCCCGCTCCCCAAGAGCCTGAGCACGGGCCAGTGCCGGAAGAATCGCGGGCACACTGTCCAGACTTGAGGGTTGCTCCCCCCCGTGACTGGAACTGGCTCGTTCGTCGGCTTTGATAGCCTCCCACGCACGCAACACCTCGCCTGTGCTACCTACCGTCAGGTCTCCAAAGACGTGCGGATGCCGGCGCTTGAGCTTGGCATCGATCCCGCCAATCACATCGGCAAACTGAAACTCGCCTTCCTCTATAGCGATTTGCA
>JASFLR010000440.1:0-3981 GCA_050117995.1 Anaerolineae bacterium | reverse complement strand
AGCTTGAGGTTGCCCTGTGCGCGGAAATCGAGGCCCATCTGGCTGGCTGTCGTAACTGCCGCGTATTGGTCGACACGGTACGCAAGACGATCACCCTGTATCATTCGCAGGCCCCGTCCGAGCTGCCCTCTGGCGTGGAAGAGCGACTCTACAGGGTCTTGAAGATTGACACGTAAATTGCCCGTGTGATAGGCAAGCATTCCGCGATTCTAGCCTCCTGGCAGCCCAGTAGTTCAGCAGTGCCCAGAGTTGAGATCAAGCCCACACGAGCAATCGCTCGGAGTTAAGGTGATGTGCGAAAATCCTGTGTGAAACCTTTTGTGTTTTCTTGCATCTAAATAGCTGATAGTGGGCAGTAGGTGCCCGGGTAAAATAGAAAAATGGAGGAGTGAGATGCCGTTGATTTCTGAGAAGGACGCCGAGTTTCTGCGCAAAGAGTTCGAGACAAACCTGGTCGAGCCAGTCAAACTGGTCATGTTTACTCAGGAATTCGAGTGCCAGTTCTGCGCCGAGACCCGCCAGATCGTTGAGGAGGTTGCTGCCCTGTCCGACAAGGTCGAGGCTGATATCTATGACTTTGTCGCTGACAAGAAAGTAGCAGAGCTTTACCGGATCGACAAAATCCCCGCTATTGCCGTCGTACAAGCCGGAGAAGGTGGGGAGAAGGACTATGGGGTCCGCTTTTACGGGATTCCCTCGGGCTATGAGTTTACCAGCGTCATCGAGGACATTGTCGATGTGTCCAAGGGTGACTCGGGACTACAGTCCAAGAGCAAAGAGGCCGTAGCCGCCATCACCGAGCCGGTGCATTTCCAGGTCTTTATTACGCCGACGTGCCCCTACTGCCCCCAGGCAGTGAGGTTGGCCCACAAGTTCGCGATTGAGAGCGAGCTAATTACCGCGGACATGGTAGAGGCAATCGAGTTTCCGCACCTGTCCAACAAGTATGCCGTGCATGGCGTACCCCGCACGGTGATTAACGATGACTTTCACCAGGAAGGGGCTGTGCCCGAGCCGATGATGCTGGCCAAACTTCTGGAGGCGACTGGCCAGGCGCCTGTGCACGATCATGATCATCACGACCATGACCATCATCACTAGGTACTGCCAATGAGCGACACACAGGTCACCTGGGTAGATGGGTTACAGTTCGTGGCCGAATCGGCCGGTCATAGCATCGTCATAGATGGCGCCCCGGGTTTTGGCGGCGACAGTGGCATGCCTCCCATGCGCCTCCTGTTGCTGGGCGTGGCTGGATGCTCGGCCATGGATGTGATACACATACTCCGCAATCGGATGCGCAAGCCGCTCACCGGCTTGCGCGTGGAGGTAGACGCAGAGCGTGCCGAAGAGCATCCCAAGGTCTATACACGGATCGCGCTCAAGTATCTGGTAAAGGGCAATGGCCTGAAAGAGAAGGACGTCCGCCGCGCCATCGAGCTTTCCAACGACAAGTTCTGTTCAGCAGCCATCATGTTGGGCAAGGCGGCCGAAATCGTGACAAGCTTTGAGATCGAGGAGGGTTGACACATGGCTGAGCTATTGACAGTTGGATCTCCGGCTCCATCCTGTGCCGGGCAGTCGGCAGATGAATCGACGGTAACGCTGGAGAACTACCGGGGGCGATGGTTAGTATTGTATTTCTATCCGAAGGCACATACTTCTGGTTGCACGCTCGAGGGTCAGGAGTTCAACGCGCTGTTGGACGAGTTCGACAATCTGAATGCCGCTGTTATCGGCGTCAGCACCGACAAGCCAGGGACCCTGGCCAAGTTTCGAGACAAGCACGGCTTTCGCTTTACCTTGGTCTCAGATGACGCAAAGGGAATCGCGACGGACTTTGGCACGTTGAAGGAGCATGGCAAGTCATCAGAGCGCGTCACCTATCTTATCGATCCGGATGGCATAATACAGGCCGTATGGCCCAAGGTCAAAGTCGCGGGGCATGCAGAGAGTGTATTGGCTCGCCTGAGGGAATTGGCGGGTGAGCGCGGAGGGTAGTCGTTTTTGGGATGACATCGTGCCGAGGGTGGATCCGGCGCTGTGCCGGCTCTGCGCCGACTGTGCGCCGGTCGCAGCATGTCTATCGGGCAGCATCCGCCGGAATGGGCCGGAAAGCGTGCCCGTCGTCGACGAGCGGCTCTGTTTCGGCTGCTTCTCCTGTGCCGGCGCCTGTCCCCACAAGGCTATCATCCTGCCCCGGTCCCGCTGATTAGGCTTGGATTGCCGTAATAGGAGTATCATGAAAGTAGTTGTATACACAACACCCACCTGCTCGTTCTGCCACCAGGCGAAAGCGTTCCTTTCGCAGCAGGGCGTGCCGTTTGTGGAAAAGAATGTCGCTGCAGACCGCAGGGCAGCAGCAGAGATGGTCAGGCTGTCGGGCCAGCAAGGGGTGCCGGTCATCACCGTAGATGGTCAGGTGGTGGTCGGTTTCAACCAGCCGCGGCTGAGACAACTGCTTCAGAAGACAGGCAAGGCCAAGCCTAAGCTGGGCGCGGCCATTGCCGATGCTTCTACCCAAGTACTAAAGCATCCCGGCATCCCATCCGAGGGGGCCTTTGTCGGCCGGGTCCGGTCAGGTTCCCCAGCAGATAGAGCCGGGCTGCGATCCGGTGACGTGATCGTGCGCTTGGGCGGCCAACTGGTCACCCGGGCGGATGACTTGCACCGCCTGGTGGGGGAGATGCCCAAGGGACGCGACCTCTCCTTAACCTATGTGCGGGCGGGCCAGGAGAGGGATACGCTGGTCAGGTTGTAAGCACGATTGGGGTCGGAAAACGGGAGGGCCAAGCCCTCCCGTCTTGGCGTACCTGGTCGTGTGCTAGTATGACTCTCTCACAAAGGTCTTGCTGGGCCGGAAGAAGACATAGGCGAGTCCTTTTGTGGTGCCGTCGCTATCGCGGAAGATGAATCCCCGATCGAATTGCTGCACTATCGGATCGCCATAGCCCGGGCCAAAGCCTGCTTCCTCTTTCAGGCCCCAGCCAATGGCCGCGCTCGCGGCGCCCAGATCACACCAGACGGCGCCAAAGCCGCGCTTGGGCTGGACTTTGCCCGGCGGCGGCGATGCAGTGCAAGAGTACTCGGGATCGCCCTCGCTCCATACACCGGTGAATGCCTCATAGCTACCCTCCGAGGCGCCATCCTCATAGACCACGTACACATAGTCGTTGTCCTGACGCCAGAACATGTGGCCGTTATCGAAGGGCTGCTCGGCGTCTTGTATCAGCTTTGGATTTGCGTAGAGAGGGCAGCCCAGTTCGTCGCGGTAGCTCTGCCATAGCGAAATAAAGGCTCCCTGGGGCGGGATTGCGCAGGGCGCAGCCGTCGCTGTCGGCGTGTGTGTTGCGGTGGCAGTCGGCGTATCAGTGGGCGGCTCGGCAGTATCGGTTGGCGACTCCGGAGTGTCCGTTGGTGCCTCTGGCGTGTCCGTGTACGGTTCGGGAGCATCTGTCATTTCGACCTCAGAATCTGTCGGGACAGACTCGCCAGTCGCGGTCAGCGACGCGCTGGTGCTATCGGCAGTTGCCATCTGCGTGGTCAGGGCGACAGCCGTCGTCGGAGGTGGCGGCGTCTGATCTGGATCCCCGTCACCCATGAGGATGATCGCCAGCACGACGGCTAGCCCGCAGAGGACCACGGCAATGGCCGCCAGGATCCAGAGCATTGGTTTCCGCCGGCCTGCTCGGTCCGTGGGTAGCCCTTTGGGTGAGGGTGGTGGGTGTCCCTCGTTTGCCGGAACGACTAGACGCCGGGCACGAGTGGTTGGTGCCTTCCGGAGGGCCTCCGCAAGCTCGGCCCCGCTCTGGTAGCGCCGCTCGGGCTGTTTGTCAATGGCCTTTAGCACGACGGCTTCGATGCCTGGCGATAGGTCGGGTCGCATCCTGCGCAAGGGGGGCGGCGGTTCATAGATCACGGAGTGCAGGATGGCGTGCGGCGTTGTGCCGCGGAACGGGACCTGCCCTACGAGCATCAGGT
>JASFLR010000439.1:0-3984 GCA_050117995.1 Anaerolineae bacterium | reverse complement strand
CTCATCCACACCGTTGATGGCATAGGCTGCCGGTGTTTCCATGTCAGGACTCTGAGCTTGAACTGGGGCAAAGAGCGCAGAGGCCAGCGCCGACGGTTCCTCGATCTGACCTTCCGCTACCAACTCGTCGAGGGTGGCGGCAAGTGTGTCCGCGTCCACGGGGTTGAAGGGATTGGTCTGAACCACGATATCGTAGCCGCCACTGCCGCTCTCCACATCCAGGAAGTTGCTGAAGGTGTTTGAGATCGTGGCTGTGCCGACCAGTGTGAAGATGATCAAGCTGAACATTGCCAGCGTGGTAGCCGTACGCCCTTTGGCCGCCACGGGGTAGGCGATGGACACGCGCGCTACGGGCAATAGCCGTCCGAAGCGGCTGAGCAGCCCGGCAAAGAGTGTTAGCAGTTGCTCAGCGTTGTACAGGAAGAGGATAATCGCGCCACCCACCATAAATAGGCCGCTGATAAAAAAGTCCCCCGGATTGGTGCCGAGTTCGGCCAGCCGGCCGATCTCGCGGGTCGGCAGCGACCAGTAGAGTATGAGTGACAACCCTGAAAGCGAGTTCGCGGCGCGCTTTGAAATGCCGACCCAGGCCAGGAACTGCCCCAGGCCGATGAGGAACAGGGAGACGCCCATACCATATACGCCCGCCTGCTCAGCAATGTTCACACCAACCCAGGCAAAAAGGAATCCGATCGCCAGGAGGACCGGCCCGCGGGCCAGCAACCCCAGCCAAAACTCCCAGATAGCTTTCGGGCCCGCGAGCAGGAACAGCTTCAGAGCTCTGATGTAGTTCCGCTGGCCAACCTCTCCAAGCATCTGCCGGTAGACGCGAAAGGGGTGCAGAAAGAGCGTCCACTGGGATTCGCGCCGCGGTTTGGGCAAGCTCAGGTTGCGGATTGCGGCGATGATATTGACTTTACTGATCCGCACCGCAGCCAGGGTCACCGTGAAGAAGGTGATGACCACCCCCATTGTGTAGCCGATGACGATAGAGCGCATTGAGATGCGGGGCGTGATGTTCAGATCGCCGCTGCTTAGGAGGCCCGCGATTGTGCCTGCTAGCAAGAGGGCGGCACCCACACCCAGCGCAGCGCCCAGTGCGGCTGCAATCAGATCGTAGGCAAGGCCTTCGACCACGACCTGGCGCACAAGATCGCTTCGTTGCTGGCCTACTGCACGGCTGATACCCAGCTCCGGCTGGCGCTCTGCAGCCAGCACGGTGAAGATGAGAAAGATGAGCAAGATGCCGGAGAGTATGGAAAAGGTGCCAAAGGTGATGAACAGGGTGGTGATGAACTCTGCACTGGACTCGGCGACCTCCACACCATCCGCCTTGACCTCGTTCACCACAAGGCCTGATAGTGATTTCAGAGCCAGGAGTTGTCCCACTGCTTCCCCATTAGACTCGAATGCTGTTTCAGCATCTCCGGCAATGGATGCAGCGATAGCGCTGATTCTCTCCGGTTGTCCGAAGTATGCCTGAGCGTCCTCAAGAGGCATGAGGAGTGCTGCTCCGCTGCCAGCCAGCTCACCATCTCCGACGATCCCTGCAACCTGAACGGAAGTGGGCATTCCCTTGATCAGTAGCAGTGAGTCACCCACACTTGCATCCAGACGCTCTGCCAGCGAAGCATTGACTAGCACTTGACCCTGTTCCAGCCCTGCCATACCGGCCGGCAGGTCAAGGCCGCTACCTGTGATAGTGCCGATACCACGAACTTGTACTGATGCTTCTGAGAGGTTGCTTGCACTACTGGCGACGGGGAGGCTCTGCAAGATCAGGGGAACGCTGGCGTCAAGAGTGACGTCGTCCACGAGAGCCGAAACATCGTCTGCAACGGTGGCGGGAATCCACTCTGCGGTAGTGGCCTCCTGTGCCGGACTGTTGCTGAACGATGCGCCTGCCTGAGTGTTGACGGTCGAAGTACTGACTTGGATGTCGATGCCACCGAGGCCCTCATACACCTGGACCTTGGTTGAGTAGTCAATCGTGTCGCCAATTCCTAGGGCGCTGGTGATAATCATCGTTGAGAGGGCCAGACCACCTATCACCAGAGCGGTCTGGGAGCGGCGTCTCAGCAAGTTTCGCAGCCCAAGCCGGAAAGAGAGAGTATAGCGCCAGGCAACAAAAGCTATCACCAGCAGGATCGCACCTGTGATGACCAGCAGAGCAACCATCAACGTATTTGCTGGTATGCCAAAGATCTCATTCATTTGCTCCCCCTTGCCTGCTGTCCAGTTGCCACAGGTTGAGGCCCGAATGGGGCGGTTCGCCCGTGGCCATTATCGCCTACGCTCAATGCAGCAACCTCCTGCGCCTCGCAGTCTTCGCAAAGCCCGTCGCGGATCGTGATGATGCGGTCACACTGGGCGCCGATCTCGGGGTCGTGGGTGACGATAACAAATGTCTGACCGTTCTCCTCGTTCAGCTTTCGCATCAGATCCATGATGTCCTGTGCCGTCCTGGAGTCCAGGTCTCCTGTGGGTTCGTCGGCCCAGACGATCGCTGGTTCATTTACCAACGCCCGTGCAATGGTTACCCGCTGTCTTTGTCCACCTGAAAGCTCGCCCGGCAGTTGATCTGCTTGGCTCTCCAGCCCCACCGCTTCCAGCGCTTTGTGTGCTTTCCTGCGTGCTTCCTTGGCATTGACGCGCTGGCCGCTGAGTAGAAGCGGCATCTCCACGTTCTCTACTGCCGTGAGCACAGGCAGCAGGTTGTAGAACTGGAAAACAAAGCCCATATTGGATGCCCGATATAGCGTCCGCTGGCGATCCTTCATCCTGGCCAGATCGCGGCCGTCGATCTCGATCACACCATCGTCAATCTCGTCAAGGCCGGATAGCGTGTTTAGCAACGTCGTCTTTCCCGAACCCGAAGGACCCATTACGGCAACCATCTCACCCCTGCGAACCTCGAGATCAACGCCCCGTAATGCTTCAACTACGACCTTGCCAGTATCATACGTCTTGCGAACGCCCTTTGCGCTGATAATTGGTTTCTCTTCTGCCATTGTATTGTCTCCTTCCCTGATATCATCTGTCCGCCGAACCAGGCCGGACTATTATCTTCATTCACACGTGGAGTATAGCACATTGTCAATTGTTTGTCAAGTGTTTGTACAGGTATTTACACATCTCTAATGCCAGTTCCCAGGGGAACCACACACAGTCCTCCTCAGAAGTTGGTCTCAGAGGGTGGTTTATCACCTGCCAGCAGAATGAGGAGGCACGCTTGCTCTGGCTTCTGAGTGAAGCGTGTAGCTGACAGTTTCCTTGAGCGTGGGCACAGTACCTACTAGACCAGGTAGAGCACCCCGGGTAATGGCGTCAGCCCGAGGCTTAGTCTGGACTTGTGGGTGGCTCAGGCCAGCTCGTCGAGTAGTGCTTTTGCCTCTTTCAGATCCTGCGTGTCGAATCCTTCGGTGAACCAGCAGTATATCTCGGCGAGAGTCTGTCTCGCCTCGTCGGTCTTGCTCTGGTGGCGCCATAGGCGCGCCAGACTGGTCGTTGCCCTCAGCTCCCAGGACTTGGCACCCTGATGGCGAGCGACTTCGATGGCCTTGTGGAAGTTGGATTCAGCCTCGTCTACCTTGTACTGCATGAGCAGCAGCTCGCCTTTCAGGCGATTGAGCTCAGCCTCGTAGTAGCGCTCTCCCGTTGTCTCTACCAGTGCGAGTGCTTCGTCTAGAGTACGCAGGCCGTCCCCTGAACGACCTGCCGCAGCCTGGGCCTCGGCAAGAGAGCAAAGCGTTCCAGTTCGATTACACTGTTCGTTTCCAAATTCCCGTTGCTCCAACCCCTTGCGAATCTCTGCGATGCCGCGTTCCAGGTGGCCTTGCAGGACCAGCGCTTCTCCCCAGTGCCAGGTGGCCGACCCCATCCATCCAGGCAGCGTCCTGTTGACGAGTTCTCTCAGATCGCTGGCGCTGGCAATGAATGAATCGTCGTCCCGGCGTAGCTTGTGGAGCAGGCAACAACCATACG
>JASFLR010000438.1:0-3986 GCA_050117995.1 Anaerolineae bacterium | reverse complement strand
CTGCTCTGAGATGTCGTTGCCTGTTGGGAGCTGATATCGCGGTGCGCCCGTCCTGGGAAGCCAGGCAGCTCTCTGGATTCCTCGCTCGAGATCGGGCGATCTCGAGCATTAGGCGTTCTGGCGCGCCATCTGCGCCAACTTCCGGCCCAGCCACGGCTGCCGCAGTTCGATGGCCTGCTCCGGGCAGACTTCGTGGCAGCAGTAGCAGCGGATGCAACCCGAGAGCTCGATCTGTGCCCGCCCATTGCCCTGGGAAATCGTTTGCACCGGGCAATGCTCAATGCACAGCCCGCAGCCTATACACTGTTCGGTGACAAATGGGCTGGGGACCAGGAGGCGCGTGCCCAGCGGTCGCAAAAAGTGCGGCACATAGTCCATCTCCGACCGCCCGCCTGGTGGCAAGTCAAAGCCCGACACCCTCATCGCAACCAGTGCCTCGCCGACAATCTCCAGGTCGCTCAAACGGCCTGTCGTCCAGCCGCGCGCCGCTGCGCCCGCCACAGTTGGGACTGCCATGGGCTCGTGACCCACAAGCCCCACCGCAGCCACGTCCAGGGCAACCGGATCGGCAGCCGCCAGGATGCCGCCGATAGGGAACGGGTGGCCTGCCGATGGGCCGTCGCCATCCATCCCTACGATGGCGTCCATTACCGTCAGCGACGGGTTCACAAAGGTGACCAGGTCCAGCAGCATCTCAGCAAATCGCTCCGAGGTCTGTAGCTTGACGTGGTAGCCAGTCTTGATCGTCCCCGGCACCGTGCCAAAGAGGTTCTTTACCGCGCCCGTGTATCGCATCAGGCCGTGGGTCTTGAGCTTGGGAACCGAGATCACCACGTCCGCTTCGGATAGGAAACTGCTGGTGTCCACCAGCTTGATCAGCCGCCCCTCCGGGTGCGAGCGCTGCTGGGGGACGATGCCATAATTCAGCTCGGCGCCGGTTTCGGCGGCTATCGCCGCATAGTCGACCCGTTCGTACAGGTTGTCCCAGCCGCGCCGGCCCGTGGGAGGCACAAAGGGGTTGTCGGCGATGAGCACCCGACCGCCCGCCTCCTGCGCCAGCTTGACCACAGCTCGGACAACCGTCGGGTGGGTAACGATCGCCTTTTCCGGATCGCTGGACTGCAGAAGGTTGGGCTTGACTAATACCCGTTGTCCCCGCTGAACAAAACGGGCCATGCCGCCCAGCAGATCTACGGCTTGCCGGACTGATGCCTCGACCTGTTCTGTAGCATATTCTGTGTTCTGTACGAGGGCGACGGTCTTATCCACGGGATCCTCCCTTGGGCAAATACGATCGAAAGCTCACGGTTCGATCCGCGCCTAGTCAACTTTCGGGGCGGGCACCTGTGCGCGAGCCTTTGCTTTCTCCTCTGCTTGGATCTCATTCCACACGCGGCTCAGCCCCGACTTGAATCGACGGTCTGCCTTTGGTTTCTCAAAAGGCGGGATGGGCCAGGTGCGGACCAGGTACGCCAGGCTTCGAGCCGTATCGGATCTGGATAGGCCAGACCGGTAGGCGCTCCGCACCTTCCGGCGCACCATGCGCAAGTACTCGGACATCTGCTCGGTAGCCTCCTTGCCCGTGAGCTCGCCATGTCCCGGGATCAAGGTATCGTAGCGCAGCTTGCGCAGGAACGTCAACGCCTGAAGCCATTCTCTGGTATTCCCTTGAGACAGAAACGGCGGACGGTTCGTGACCACCAGGTCGCCCGCAAAGAGCAGTCTCTCCCGCGGCAGAAACACCACCGTCGTCGCTGGCGTGTGCCCTCCCAGCGGGATCAGGTGAATCTCCTTGTCTCCCTTGAGCAAAATGGTCCGGCCCGTGTAGGTAATTTCCGGGTGGATAATCCTCAAGTGTTCCTGCCAGAACTCGACCGCCTCGGGCATCCGGTCTCGGTACATATTCAGCAGGCGTGTTCGAAAGCTGTCGCCGTAGCTCTTGATCTCCTTCCAGGCGAGCTCGTGGGCGATAATCCTGGATTCAGGAAAGAACTGGTTGCCAACGACGTGGGCACGGTGGTGATCGGTGCTAATGATATAGCGGACCTCTTCGCCGGTCCGCCCCTGGATCTCAGTCCGCCACTGCATAGCTTCGTCGGGAAGCATCGGCGTGTCAATCAGGATCACGCCCTCCCCTGTGGCAATAGCTCCCACGTTGGCTCCGTGGTATTCGGTCTCTACAAAAACATCGAGGGCAACCTCTCGGACCATCCTGCCTCCAGCACGACACCAGGGCCGGCAGCCATCAGCCAGCCATCGCGCTTCCCACGTGATAGATTATTCTTGGTTCTTGGATTTTGCAGAATCGGTCAAGGTCAAGGCCTCGACCAAAGAGCCCAGGGCCGACTCCAGGGCAGGTATCACGCCATCACCTTGGGGTCCGCCCCCTTGCGCGAACTCGGGCCGGCCTCCGCCCCCACCGCCGATAACCTGGCATGCCTCGCGCACGAGAGTGCCCATGTGCGCTTCCAGATCGGCGGAGCGGGCAAAGGTGAAGAAACCCTTCTGTCCAGCCTCGCCAGAGGCCAAGAGCACAGCCGTCCGGGGATGTTCCACAAGTCGCTGCGCCAGGTGCTTTAGATCGTCGGGCGTGCGACCGGGCAAGTGGGCATGCACGATCCGCGCCGTCCCCGCCGTTGTGCTCTCGTGCCACATGACCGCCGCCTCAGAGTCCAGCAGCGCATCACGCACCTGTCGCAACTCGCGCCTGCTCTCCTTCAATTCACCGGCCATGCGGTTGACCATGTCGGCCAATTCCCAATGCCCCACCGTGTACTCGCGGGCCAGGTTCATCAGCAACGCATTCTTCGCCCGGTAATCCACCAGCGCGCGCCGTCCGCAGAGGAACTCGACGCGCGTGTCATCGCCCCGGCGCTCGCTCCGTGTGATCTTGATCAGTCCAACCTCACCCGTGCGGCGCACATGGGTGCCACCACAGGCTGAACAATCAAGCTCGGGGATCTCGACCACACGAACCGGCCCCTCATGGACCAACTCCTTCCGAAGCGGAAGCGAGGGAACCTCCTCATCAGGCACAAAACGGGCCACTGCCTGCCGGTCCTCGAACACAGCGGCATTGGCCAGATCCTCAACGCTGGCCAGATCCTCATCCGACAGGGGAGCCCGGTCCAGATCGATCGTAGCATAATCGTCAGACAGGTGAAAACCAACTGTGTTCGCCCCTAGTACTTCCAGGGCCACCGCTGAGAGGATGTGCTGCCCTGTATGCTGCTGCATCAGGTCAAAGCGGCGCTCCCAGTCTATCTCGCCCTCGACCTCCTGCGCGTCAAGGGGCCGGGCGAGCACGTGGATGACCTCACCATCCTCTAGACGCTCCACAACCTCGAGCACAGAAACCGCATCGCGGGTACCGGCACTGTCGCCCCCCCACAGTGCACCCGTGTCCGTCGGCTGTCCGCCACCGGTCGGATAAAAGGCCGTGCGGTCCAACACTACCGCCGGTTGTCCCTCCCACTCCAAGCTATCCACGACTCGAGCGGCAAAGTGAGTCAGGTAAGGGTCATCATAGTACAAGCGCTCGGTCATGCGCGACGTCTCCGCCGTGCTGGGGCCTTCTTGGGAGGCCTCCGCTTGTCCACCCAATGCAGCACCACCACACCGATGCCAATGACAATCAGCACGCCGACCATGAGCATCCAGACCCACGAGCTGTGGATGCCGAACAGCGGGGCCACTGTCCAGCTCATCCACAGCGCAAGCCCAATGAACAAGAGCCCGGTCGCAAACTTGATCGTCGAGGTATGGCGGTTGACGAACTGGCCGAGCTGCTCCGAGCTGGTCCCAAAGTAGCTGAGCACGAACACCACTACCAACGGCAGGATGAACATCAAGCAATAGAGCAGCAAGTACAGAAAAGCCTGGGCAGCCAGCTCGGGTTGGCTCATCACATAGATGATCGTGGGCAGGTAGACCTGGCCTGTACATGCCAGCTCGAGCAGCGATACCACAAAACCGGTGAAAAAGGC
>JASFLR010000437.1:0-3989 GCA_050117995.1 Anaerolineae bacterium | reverse complement strand
CCCCCTCGATCGCCGCCCAGTGGCTGGCAGCCGGTCGCGTTCAGGGGCCAGGCGTCTTTGCGCCAGAAGTCGCCCTCGATCCCGTGACCTTCTTTGCCGAACTGGCCGAGCGCGGCATCATTACCCGGGCTACGGTAACGGAATCCATAAAACCATAGCCTTCTTCGTACAGCCACTCTCAACCACGAGGCGATCGCTTCTCGATCTCTCCAGCGAGAATGCGGTTGCCTCGCTGCGTCCGTTCGCCCCAACGGCCCGTCCCTTGCCCAACCTGCCTCCCCTGTGCTATACTGCTCGGGCACGTGATGTACAATCGGTAGCGCAGGAGTGCCGAGATCATAACGCCCGAGGAGGAGGCCCCCACGCTGGTCGGGAAGAAGGTTGTGTTGCGGACGCTGCGGAAAGCAGATCTGGACAGGCTATATGACTTGGCCGCGGATGTGCGGGAGATGGGCGACTATTGGCAGCCAAGTATCCCTTCTGAGATCAGGTGGAAGAATCGGCTGTCCGAAACTGGATGGTGGGAGCCGGACCACGGAGGATTGCTGATCACGGATCACGAGGACAACCTCCTTGGTCAAGTGCACTTTTTCAAGCCGGTCGCCTACAGTAATGGCTATGAGCTAGGATACCGGATCTACCGGTCGGAGAACTGGGGCAAGGGCTACATGTCCGAGGCTGTGTCGCTCATGACGGCATGGTTGTTCGAGACCAAGCCCGCAGATCGTGTCCAGGCTACAACCCTCGTCGGCAATGAGGCATCGAAGGCCGTCCTGATCAAGTGCGGGTTCCAGTTGGAGGGCGTCATGCGCAAGGCCATCTTTCACCAGGGAAGGAACCAAGATCTGAACCTCTACTCGCTGCTGCGGGAGGACAGCAAGCCGTTGAAGGATCTCCTGGCCCGCAAAGTCGAGTTGCCGAGATCGGGCCAGGGTGAGGAATGAACCGTGACTATTGAGATCCACCCGCTGGAGGAGAAGCATCTGGCAGACGCAGCAGCCATGTTCTGCGCCCGCTACCGGGACCTGCGCAAGCAGCTGCCGCTGATGCCATCCCGGTTTGAGGACCCGGACGCTATCCTGTCGCGCCTGCGCGACCTGGCAGGCCAGGCTCCGGGTGTTGTGGCAATCCGGGACAGCCAGCTTGCTGGATTCCTCGTCGCCTACCAGTTTCCGGACTTTCGCGGCAAGCCCAGCGTGTACGCCCCCGAGTGGGCCAACGGCGCCGAGATGGACGACAGCCGGAGGATCTATGAGGCGCTCTACACCGCACTGTCGGCCCAATGGGTAGATAGCGGCTATTGCACCCACCTGCAAAGTGTCTTGGTCAACGACCGAGATGGATTGGAGGGCTGGAGATGGTTGGGCTTTGGCCTGCTTGGGGCCGATGGCGTGCGCGACCTGAAGCCTTTGCCAGACGCCACAGCGGGCGTGGATGTGCGCCGCGCCGGACTAGACGACCTCCAGCAGGTGACAACACTGATGGGAGAATTGCGGCAGTACATGGCACAGCCGCCCACCTTCCTGTACAATGAAGATACAAATAGCGCCAAAGAGGATGAGGAATGGCTGGCGGACCCGGCCCACGCTGTCTGGCTGGCCTACCAAGGGACGGACGCTGTGGCCTGCATGGTGCAGGGACCGGCCAATCCAAGAGCCAGCGGCATCATCCGCGATAGAGGGACTACGAGCATCGTGGCTGCCTACACCCGGGAAACTGCGCGGAACACGGGCATCGCGACAGCCCTGCTGGACCAGGTCCTGGCCTGGGGGCGTGCGCAGGGCTACGAGCGGTGTGCGGTCGACTGGGAGCCGATGAATGTCCTTGGTACCCGTTTCTGGATGAGGCACTTCCAGCCGGTGAGCTATGCGCTGGTCCGGCACGTGGACGAACGGTTCGCACCGGACTCGGAGGGGGACAGCCATGTTTGACCGTGAATCGATAGCGGTATTCCTCAATAAGGTACCTGACCTCAGGAATGGATGGCGCGCCGCCCTTACGTTGCTCTATGTCCTGATCTTGGCCGCGGCATGCGGCGTCTTCTTCTATTTCGTCGACGGCATGGGTCCATACGGCCCGCTCATCAGCCAGGCCGCCATGGCATTGGTAGTTACCGCCATCAGCGCTATTCACTTTGCCCTGGCGCGCGCGTACCGGGAGAAATACGGGGCGATGGCCTACCGCTATTTCTTCTACCACCTGATGATCCCCTACCTGGTCACGTGGTATGCCTGCTTCTTCCACCCGCTGTTCGTCGCTGGCCCGCGATTGCTACCGACGTGGCTGGCCATATTCCTGGGCCTGCTGTTCCTGCTCCTTTTCCTTCTCTCGGACCTTCAGATCGAGCGCGCCGGATTCCATACAGTGACCCATGGCATGGACGTCTATACCATCTTTCCGGAGGAAGCGACAGTAGTGCGTGGGAAGATCTATGGCTACGTGCGGCACCCCCTCTACCTCTCCCTCATGTGCGGGACCATCGCCCTGGCCTTCTTCAGGAACAACGGAATAGCTCTACTTGTCTCCCTATTGCTCCTGATCCCGTCGCTGGCCGCCGGGTACATGGAGGACAGAGAATTGATCCAGCGCGTCGGTGAGGAGCACCGAGCGTATGTCAGGAGCACTGCAGCGTTGGTTCCTGTGAAACGGTTGCCCGGGTTTCTGAAGCTCCTGGTTTCCTTCAAGAGGTAAAGCCGGTTCGTAACGTATGCCCCGCTTTGTCAGGCGCGGCGCTTGTGCTACAATGCTGGTGTACCCAAGATCGTCCGCTTCCGTGATGAGAGGCATAGATGTACGAAATCCTGGCCATAGAGGATCTCACGCCGGTCACCAAGATGTACGAGATCCGCGCACCTGATGTGGCTCATCAGGCCAGGGCCGGCCAATTCGTCATCATCCGCATTCACGAGAGGGCAGAGCGGATCCCGCTGACGATCGCCGACTATGACCGCGACGGCGGGACCATCACCTTGGTCGTGCAGGAGGTGGGCAAGACCACGGCCGAGATGGCAACCATGCACGTGGGCGATTCGCTAGCGAGTCTGACCGGGCCGCTTGGTATCGCCAGCGAGATCGAGCGGTATGGAACGGTAGTGTGCATCGGCGGCGGATTCGCCATCGCGCCTATCTACCCCATCGCCCGGGCACTGCAAAAAGCGGGCAATGTGGTCATATCGATCATAGGCGTGCGCAACCGGGAGTTGCTCTTCTGGGAAGACCGGATGAGCACGGCCAGCGATGAGTTGACAGTCTGCACCGACGATGGTAGCTACGGGCGTAAGGGACTGGTCACCGCCCCTTTGCACGAGATACTGGAAGCCGGACGGCGCGTCGATCGCATCTGGGCCATTGGGCCGGCGGTCATGATGAAATTCTGTTGCCTCACCAGCCAGCCTTTCGGCGTGCCAATCACGGTCAACTTGAACTCGATCATGGTCGATGGCACCGGGATGTGTGGCGCCTGCCGGGCGGAGGTGGGTGGCAAGACCCTGTTTGCGTGTGTGGACGGCCCCGAGTTCGACGGGCACCAGGTTGATTGGGAGCGGATGATGGTCCGGCAGAGCATCTACCTGGAAGAGGAGCGACAGGCGATGGAGGCGTGGCGCTGCGCGGTCGATGCACGACGGGCAACCACTACGCCCAATAGCTAGCTATAGCGCGAAATCCTGCAACGGAGCAGAAAAACTTTATAAGGAGATAGAGATGACGATTGTTCTGGATGGCACCGGCCTCACGGTCGAAAAGCTAGTACGCATTGCGCGGCACGGGGAAAAGGTATCCCTCTCCCCCGATGCCCTGGAACGGATACGAGTGTGCCGTGCCATGCTCGAGGAAAAGATCGATGCTCGCGAGATCATGTACGGAGTCAACACCGGCATCGGCGAGTTCTCGGAGGTGGTTCTGACCGACGAGCAGGTAGGCCAGTTCCAGCGATACCTGATCTACAATCACGCAGCCGGCATCGGCGAGCCAACGCCCATCGAGTACGT
>JASFLR010000436.1:0-3994 GCA_050117995.1 Anaerolineae bacterium | reverse complement strand
CGGCAACCAGGCGATCCTATACTTACTCATTCCTCAGTCCTCCCTGACTTCTTGATACAAGATTCGGGTTAGTCTTGCTTCCAGCGCTCAACTCCAACTCCTGATGCGTGCACGGCACCCCATATATCCGCACGTGCCGAGGGTGTTCAGATAGTAGTCTCACACCAATCCGAGCTTCTGCTTGACGTGGGGCACCAGCCCGCCAGCATCCAGAATCTCCATCACCGAGGGCGCCAGTGGTGGGAAGGTGTACTCTCCACCAGGCGTGGTGACCGTCCCCGATGCAAAGTCGATCGTGATCTCGTCGCCCGGCTCGACCGAATCGACGGCATCACAGGTCACAATAGGCAGGCCCTCGTTGATGCAATTGCGAAAGTAGATGCGCGCAAAGGAGCGGGCCACGATAGCCCCGACACCTGCCTCCTTCAGAGCGATGACTGCCTGCTCCCTTGAACTGCCGCAGCCCCAGTTCTTGCCAGCCACGATGATGTCCCCCGGCTGGACATTCTCGACGAAATCAGGGTCCAGGTCCTCCAGGGCATGCTCGGCCATTTCCTTGCGATCGGAGATGCTATATGTATACTTGCCCGGAAAGATGACATCCGTGTTCACATCATCACCGTATTTCCATACGCGACCCGCAATTCTAGTCTGCAATTGCCCCTCCTGTGAATCGGCTAGTATATCGGGCCCGATATGAATCCAGGCCCCTGATCCATCACGTGCTTGTACTCTCGCGGGACTGCCCGCCTACCACCAGGTGACCCAAAGCCGGGCAAACTGCCAACGTGGCGCCACCCCGATCTGCCGGATGGTCTTCACTTCCGTTCCGTCGGGCCGCATCGCCCTGATGGCCCAGGCAGTGCCATTCTGATCGCTAAGGAAGAAAATATACTTCCCGTCGGGCGAAAACACGGGCAGAGTATCGTTGCCCCTGTTGTCCGTGAGCTGCTTTCGCCCCGACCCATCCAGGTTCACAATCCAGATCTCCGGATCGCCACCGCCATCCGCAGAGTAGACAATCCTGTTGCCACCGGGAGCCCAAGATGCCTTGCCCCCACCATCGCTGGTGATCTGTCTAAAGCCCTGCCCGTCAGGCTGGACAACATAGATACCGCAACTCGTGCCCCGGCAGCTATCAAAGGTGATCAGCCCCCCCTTGGGCGACCAAGCGGGCCGGATACCCTGCGGTAGCTGGGTGCGACCGCTGCCATCGGCATTCACGATATACAGATTGACATCGGCGCTCCACCAATTCCCAACCCATTCGTGAAAGACCAAGCGCTGTCCATCCGGGGAAAATCCCCCGAACTCGGCATAGTTGCTGCCCACTATGTGGGTGTTCGCCTTGGTGTCCAAATCATAGATCCAGATGCCGTTGAAGGGACGGTAGTACGCGATCCTTCTCCCATTGGCGGAGAACGAGGGTTCTATGCCCGGGCGCAACAGCTCGCCTGCCTGCTGACCGTCACCGCGCATCATCCACACGCTGTACTTGTACTCGTCCGATTCATCCCCGCCATCAAAGTTGCTGTAGACCACGCGATAGGACGAAAGCGAAGCCTGGGGAGCTGCAGTCGGCTTTGGCGTTGGCGTAGACACCGGCTCCTGCGGAGCTGCGATCTTGGTGGCTGGGGGAGAGGTCGCCTCGAGCGTAGGCTGCAGCGTCGCCGTTGGTTCCTCTTCCACCACCTCCTCTGGTTCCGAGGGTTGCTCGGTCGGTGTAAAAGTCGGCGATGCCTGCACATCCGATTCCCCTCCCTCTGGAGTGGCAGTATAGGTAGCGGTGACCACCACTACCACCGGTTGGGGCGTGTACGTGGCCGTCACGACCAAGACCTCGGGCTCGGGTGTGGAGTCACTACCCCCACAACCCAAAACCAACAGCAGCAAGGACAGCGCCGCCAGAAGAACGGCCGTAACCCTCTTCCATGGGTACCCACTACGGGGGGAAAGTGGTGCTTTCATCGATTTCTCCTTCCTGCAGAAACGATCAGCATGCCCGGCAGTCAAGTCTGTGCTGCCTCCGGACCTCACAGCATATTGCCCAGGGCTATGCTTCTCGCGGATCGGCGATTGCACCCGCAAGAGCTGACGCAGCAACTGTGGCTGGGCTGGCCAGGTAGATCTCGGCTTCACGGCTGCCCATGCGCCCTTGGAAGTTCCGGTTTGCCGTCGAGATTGTCCGCTCGCCGGGGGCCATGCACCCCTCGTGTGCACCCAGGCAAGGCCCACAGCCGGGATTGAGGAGGGTGGCCCCGGCGGATACCAGATCGGTAACGATGCCGGCCTCAATGGCTTCTAGCAGGATAGACCGCGAGGCGGGCAAGACCAGCAGCCGCACCCAGGGCGCGATCTGCTTGCCGCGCAAGATATCGGCAGCCGATTGCAGATCCTCAAGACGGCCGTTGGTGCAGGTGCCGATCAAGGCCTGGTTGATCGGCAGCCCGGCGATCTCTGTCACCGGCACCACATTGTCCACACGATGGGGCTTTGCCACCTGAGGGATCAGGTCGCCGACGTCATAGTGGAGCACCTGCACATAGCTCGCATCCGGATCCGGATGCACCTCAACGTAGGGCTGTCCGCTGCGCACGGCCAACCAGGCCCGCGTCGTCTCATCAGGGGCAATATAAGCATTCTTGGCACCCATCTCGGCTGCCATATTGCATAGCACCTGGCGGCTGCCCACACTCATCGCCTCTATTGCAGGTCCGGCAAACTCGACCGACTTGTAGTCCGCCCCATCAGCATGAATATCGCCAATGATGTACAGCACCAAGTCCTTGGCCGATACCCGGCTGGGCATCTCGCCCTCGACGACGATCCGCATGCTTTCTGGCACGCGCAGCCAGATCTCGCCAGTCGCCATGACCGCAGCGGCCTCGGTGCGGCCAATGCCTGCGGCAAAGGCGCCCAATGCGCCGTGACTAGGTGTGTGCGAGTCGCTACCGACGATGAGCATACCCGGGAGGGCATGCCCGTGCTCAGGCAATACCTGGTGGCAAATGCCCTCGCCGACATCATAGAACGCAGAAATGCCCTGCTCCCGGCAAAAGTCGCGCGTTTCCTTGTGGCTCTGAGCATAGGTTTCGTTGGCTGCTGGAACGACATGATCCAGGATGATGACGTTCATCGAGGGGTTTGCTACTCGGTCCACACCGATCTTCTGGAAGGTCTTGGCAATAGCCGAGGTATTGTCATGTGTGAGAAGCTTATCAGGCTGCACGGTGACAATCTGACCTGGAACGGTCTCATCCAGCCCGGCTTTGAGGGCGAGTAGCTTCTCAGCAAAAGTCCTGCCCATATCGATATCCCCCTTGATAGGCAAAATCAGATGCGGAACCAGCAACAGCCTTCGCCAGGTTCCGACTTGGGCCCTATTGTATGCCATTTCGCCATCGATGTCAAAACCGTTCAGAGTGACGTTGCTGCCAGTGCCCAACCTCGGGTGTCACTTGCCAACCCATTGGGCTGATGCTATAATGGCTCGCTGCTGAGAATCCAAGCCTCAAACAGAGCAACGAACAACTCACAGGCTAGGGCTTTGCATTAGGCATCTGGATGTGCCGAGTCTGTTCGGATAGGGAGCAAGAACGTGGAAGCTTTAGAGCACCAGCTCGTTGACTTTTTAATGAATCTGTTTCAGAACATTGGCTGGTTTGGTGTCGTGGTCATCATGGCGCTGGAAAGTGCCAACATTCCCATTCCTAGCGAGGTGACGATGCCCCTCGCTGGCTGGATGCTGGTACAGGCCAAGGCTATGTCGGCCTGGCAGGCCGTGATGTTGGGCGGTCTCTGGGGTGCGGTGGGCTGCACCATTGGATCCATCGTTTCGTACGCGCTGGGAGCCTGGGGGGGGCGGCCATTGGTGGAGCGCTACGGCAAGTACATCCTTGTCAGCGAAGAGGATCTGGAAAAGGCCGACCGTTGGTTTGCCCGTTGGGGAGATTGGGCATCCTTTATCTCCCGTTTGCTTCCCATCGTACGGACA
>JASFLR010000435.1:0-4002 GCA_050117995.1 Anaerolineae bacterium | reverse complement strand
CATAGTTGCCATCATTGCCATAGCGGCGGCCATCATCTTCCTGCCGCGGTTGCTCAACCCCGAACCGGAAACACCAACGGCTGTCGTGACCGAAACGGTGGCCCCGGCAGAGACCGAACAGGCCGAAGCTACACTGCCACCTTCCACGCCAGTAAGCAGTGTGGACCCACAGGAGATGCAGGACCTGCTGGACCAGGCCGAGACCCTCACCCGGCGCAGCAAGTTCGAGGATGCAATCGCCATCTATGAGGACCTGGTGAGCCGCGCTCCAGAAGACGCCCGGCCCGAGATCGGCTGGGCTTATGCCCTGATCCTGGACGACGAGGCCGCCCAAGCCCTGCCACACGCTGAACGGGCTGTGGACCTGGATCCCGCCAGCTCGGAGGCCAACGCCGTCCTGGGGCGCGCCTATACTGCCCTGGGCGACGAGGATCAAGCCCTTGCCTGGGCCGAGGATGCCGTCGAGTTGGATGCTGCAAGCGCCCAGGCCCGCTCAGTACTGGCCGAAGCCTACCTGCTGGCAGGCCGGACCCAGGAAGCCACTGACGAGGCCGACCTGGCCCTGGTTCAGGATATCAACAACGCGAATGCCCACCGCGTCCGGGGCTGGCTGTATTACATCGTGGATAACGACATGGGCCGCGCCTCCAGCGAGCTACAGATAGCTGCCGGGCTCCAGCCCGAGCTCTGGCTGCGCCGGCATGATCTGGGCCTGCTCCTGGCCGAAGCTGAAGACTATGGTACGGCCATCATCGCTTTCCAGGATGCGCTGGGCATCCGGCCCAAGGCCGTCACCTACACAGCCATCGGCGACGCCTACTACCAACTGGGCCAGTACGATCCTGCCAAAGCCTCGCTGCTGCAGGCGGTGTCCAGGGGAGCTGAGGATGCCGGGACGCTGGGCCTGCTGGGTGCGGCATTTGCCCAATTGGGGCGCTGCGACGAGGCCGAGACCTATTACGAGCAGGTCCTGCAGCTAGATCCTGCCGAGCCGATGGCTCAAGAGGCCCAGGGGCTCTGTCAGGGCGAGCAACCGCCATCGCCTACTCCTTCGGCGACGTCTGGCTCCGCTTCAGAGCCCACAGACACACCCGAGGCTACGGAGGAAGCTGCCGCGCCAACCACAGCGCCGGTGCGCATTACCGGGCGGATTGCCTTCCCGGTGTGGAATAGCGCGACAAACAAATACGACACCTACGTCGCCAACGTCGATGGCAGCGACCGCCAACTGGTCGCTGCCGAGATGCACCAGCCAGCCTTCAGGCCCGACGGTGCCTGGCTATCGGTGAACGGCGAGCGAGACGAACATATGAACCTCTTTGTCGTGCGGCCCGATGGCAGCGGCCTGAAGGAGATCAGCCAGCACATCGAGGACGAGCTACCCTTCTGGTCGCCCGACGGCAAAAGCATCGTCTTTAGCTCCAGGATGCACGGCGACAAAGAGTCTCGGGTCTACATCATTGACGACGTTGTCTACGAAGGAGGCTACCGGGCGGACGGTCGCTCTCTCAACTTTGGCCCCGATGATGTGCGCGGCGAGAACCCCACCTGGACGGACAGCGGGCAGATCATCTACGCCGGATGTGATATCACCGTTGCACCAGCCGCGTGCGGGCTCTTCTCGATGCCTGCGGCTCCAGGGGTCCAGCCCTTCACACAGCTCACTGAGAACCCGGAGGACTCGGCGCCAGCAGCCTATAGCGATAGGATCGCCTTCATGTCCAACCGCACCGGCAACTGGGAGATCTATCTGATGGATCTCGACGGGACGGGGCTCAGGCGCTTGACGGACAACGAGTCTATCGACGGCCTGCCCACCTGGTCACCCAACGGCAGATCGATCGCCTTTGTCTCCGACCAAGGCGGGAGCTGGGCGGTGTGGGTCATGAATGCGGATGGCTCGAGCCGCCGCAGGCTATTTGCCATCGGTGGTGCGGGACTGGCCTCCAACTGGCAGCACGAACAGATTAGTTGGGGTCCGTGATAGGGCATCGCACCACCCAACAGAGACCACTTGGCAGCGCTGCGATTGGGTCGAGGGCGCTTTCCCTGATCGTGATCCTGCTGGCGCTGCTGGCAATCGCCGGGTGTGCCAGCACCCCGGCGCCGTCTGCAGAGACTGCCGCGGTCCCGGTTACGAGTACGATGGTGACAGCGCCTGTCGCCGTGGCTTCCCCCACCACCCCAAAACCTACCGCCACCTTTGTGCCTCTGATCACACCTTCCCCCACACCCGAAGGCGGAACGCTCACCAATAGCATCGTACCTCGCATCGAGATTGGTGTCGCCAGGCAGATGGCCGACGCGGGCGAGGCCCTTCTTGTGGATGTGCGCACCCAGGCGACCTTTGACCAGGCGCACATCGTCGGGGCCATCTCGATGCCGTCCAGCGAGGTTCTCGACCGACACCACGAGCTTCCCACGGACAAACTTGTCATCTTTTACTGATCTTGAAAGGGCGAGTCCTCGAGCGCCGGTGCGGCGCTCACCGTCATACAAGAGGGCATGACCAACGTCTCCGCCCTGCTGGGGGGATGGGCCGCCTGGCAGCAGGCAGGCTACCCCATTGAGGGTTCGCAGGTTCCCACTCCCGCCGTCGTAGCCATCGAGGAGATGACCGTATTGGGCAGCCCCGATGCCCCGGTCATCATCGAGGACTATTCCGACTTTCAATGACCCTACTGCCGTCAGCACGTGCTGCTGACTCTGCCCCAGCTCAAGAGCACCTATATCGACACTGGCCTGGTGCGCTACGTCGTGAAGGACTTTCCCCTGTCTTCCCACGCCAATGCGACCGCCGCTGCCGGGGCCGCCCGCTGCGCTGGAGCCCAGGGAGCATACTGGCCCATGCACGAGTTGCTCTTCGACCGCCAGCAGCAATGGTCACCTCAGGGAGCAGAGCAGGTAACCGGGGCTTTTGCGGCCTATGCGGAAGAACTAGACCTGGACACAGGGGCCTTTCGAGAGTGCCTCGATGCTGACGAGTTCGGGGACCTGATCCGCCAGGACGTGTGGGACGGAGAACAGGCAGGCGTCCAGGGAACGCCCTCATTCCGCATCAATGGGCAGCTCCTCCGGGGCGCCCATCCCTTCGAGACCTTCCAGGAGCTGATTGAGGCCGAGCTGGAAAAGACCCGCTAGGGCTAGCGCCGCCTCGCGGGCCTGGCGGCCCATAGGAGTAGTCATCAAAGGCGTACCAGATCGATCCGCTCTGCGTTGCTGTCATAGATCGCGTAAGCCGCCCACCCACCATCCTCAGGCAGCCCCACACTGCCCACCCCAACCACGTAGCGATTACCGGCCTTCACCTGCACGGACTTGCCGCGCAGCCCCCGCAGCCGTCCTGTGGCCCCCCACTGCCACACAGCTTGCTGGTGCGTGTGACCGTGGAACAGGATAGCCCGCTCCGCCACCTCCAGCTCCGCCAGGGCTTGCCACAAGTAGTCATCATCCTCCGTCAGATAGGGAAAGAGGTCGCGCCACGAACGACCGGTCCTGTCCAGCCAGGCCCCGAAATCTTCTACAGTTTGGAGTCCCTCGGGCCACCACGGCGCGGCATGGACAGCCAGGAAACTGTCTCCAGCCAGAAGCGGGGCCCAGCTCTCTACCCAGGCCCGGTGCTGGGGCCCCAACCGCTGCCAACCCGAGACCTCATAGTTCCCAAACACCGCCTGGGCCCCCGCCTGGCGCAAAAGGTCCAGACATTCATCCCCGCCCACATCGCCGAGGCTTACGACTTGGGTCGCCTCTCGTGCGCTGGCGTCTTCCAGTACTGCAGCCAGCTTCTCGCGGCGACCGTGCACGTCCGATAGAATCGCGTAGCGCATGAGTCATTCTCCAATCTTTCAGATGCCAGTATAGCAGCAGACCGCCCAAAGGGGAAATGACATCCGCCCTCGCATAGATTTGCCCCGCTGCTCTCCATCTGCCGTTTGACAAACCGGGCCGCTTGTGATATCCTTAACAGGCGATGTGGGCACGTCGCAACCGGCCAATGACGGC
>JASFLR010000434.1:0-4016 GCA_050117995.1 Anaerolineae bacterium | reverse complement strand
GGGTGGTTCCCGTCAAGGGCGGCCTTGTGGTCGACTTTGCCTGGATGAACCAGATTCTGAATATCGACGCCGAGGCAATGACCGCTACCGTGCAACCGGGTGTAGTGTGGGAACAACTGGAAACTGTGCTGAACACGCAGGGTCTCGCCTTGCGCACCTACCCGTCCAGCGCGCCTTCGTCCACGGTAGGCGGCTGGCTTGCCCAGGGCGGCCTGGGGTTCGGCTCCTACGAATTCGGCGAATTTCACAAGAACGTCATCTCCTGCCGTACCGTACTGCCCAGCGGAGAGGTGCGCGAGTTCAAGGGAGACAGCCTCGATCTGATCCGCGATGCCGAGGGAACCACCGGGCTCATCACTGAGGTGACCATCCACGTGCGAGAGTTCGAGCCTGAGGTGCTGTGGGGCGCCCAATTTCCGACGGCAGGCCACCTGGCGCGAGCTATTGAGACGATCAAGGTCAGCAAGCTGCCCTTTTGGTCGATCAGCTTCATCAACCCCACGATGGCTCACGTCCGCAACAACCTGCCCCCGCATATCGAGCACGATGAGGTAGTTGAGGAAGAGCGTCCAGTTTTGCCCGAGGCCTATCTCGTTGTGTTCGCTGCCCCAGAGTCACGCCGATCCGCACTCGAATCACAATTGGAGTCATTGGTGCATGCCGGCGGCGGCGAGATGCTCTCCGACGAAATCGTCCAGGATGAGTGGGATAATCGCTTTAACCTGATGCACGGCAAACGCTTGGGACCGAGTGTCGCCCCGGCTGAGGTAGTCGTCCCTCTCGACCGGCTGGAGCCGGTGCTACACGGGATTGAGACAAAGATTGAGCTGCCAATGCTCATGGAGGCCATGGTCGATGCTGCGGACAACGAGGTCACTCTCTTGGGCTTTATCCTGCACGACGAGCGGAAATTTGCCTTCAACTTTGCCTATGCCCTGGCGTTGAGCGTACTCAAGGTGGCCAGGGAGAACGGTGGGCGGGCCTATGCCACCGGCCTCTACTTCCCTAGCGAGGCTGAGAATGTGTTCGGCGCCGAACGCTTGCGCCGAATGCGCGAGTTCAAGCGCGAGATCGACCCGCAAGATCTGTTCAATCCTGACAAGGTACTGACTGGCCTGCCGCTGCTTAACGGCTTCATGGGGTTGGCCGGGGCTTTTGAGCCAGTCGTGCGCATCTTTGGCAACGCCGCGAAAGCGCCCATCGGGGAGAGAATCGAAGGGCAGGGCCGGCGGGGCATCCCTGATGATCTGGCATGGTATGCCTATGCCTGTACCCAATGTGGGTACTGTGTGGATACCTGCGACCAGTACTACGGCCGCGGCTGGGAGAGCCAGACCCCGCGAGGCAAATGGTACTTCTTGCGCCAATACATGGAAGGCAAGGTGGATTGGAATCAGAAGATGGTCGATTCGATCATTGCCTGCACCACCTGTGAGCTGTGTAATACACGCTGTTGCGAGGACCTGCCGATCGAGCCCAGTTGGCTCAAGCTGCGCGGGGAGCTGATCCACGACGAGGATCGACTGACCTTCCCGCCCTTTGAGATCATGCGCCAGTCGCTGCGCAAGGAGAACAACATCTGGGCCGGGTATCGTGTGGATCGCCCTCGTTGGATGCACGATGACAAGCTGGGTTCCCTGCCCCAACGGGCAGAGACCGCCTACTTTCCCGGTTGCACAGCCTCCTATGTCGAGCATGACATTGCCCAGTCGACCGCCTGCCTGTTGCAGAAGGCAGGCGTCGAGTTCACCTACCTGGGCAAGGATGAAGCCTGCTGCGGAATTCCGATGCTCATGTCTGGCCTGTGGGATACCTGGGAAGAGATCATGCGCCACAATATCTCGGCCATGAAGGCTAGAGGCGTCAAGACTGTTGTGACCTCGTGCCCGGCTTGCTGGCTAGTGTGGCACACCTTCTATCCCGAGTGGGCAGAGAAACTGGGCATCGAGTTCGACATCGAGGCCAAGCACTGGAGTGAGGTGATTGCCGAACAGGTTGCTGCTGGCAAGATGGCCTTTGATCAGGCTGTGGACCTGAAGGTCACCTGGCACGATTCCTGTCATATGGGGCGTGCAGGTGGGATCTACGAAGCGCCCCGGCAGGTGCTCCAGGCCATTCCTGGCGTCGAGTTTGTCGAGATGGAGCACAACCGCCAGGAGGCCCACTGCTGCGGCTCGGTGATGAGTCTGGTGGCTGACCCGGCGGCAGCTAAGCGGATTGGTGACGTGCGGCTGGCAGAAGCCGAGGCCACCGGTGCTCAGGCACTGATCGCCTCCTGCCCCTGCTGCGAGGTGCAGTTTCGTGTCACGGCTAAAAAGACCGGGCGCGATATGCCGATCATCGACTTGGCCCACCTGGCCTGCGATGGTGCGGGGATTGAGCACCGCGATCCGACCGGCTACGCACTGAGCATGTGGGCCGTGTTCGAGGGTATGATCAACTTGCTCAAACCAGAGGCGATGGCTGACTTTATGGCTGGGCTGCTGCCCGAGATGATTGAGGCCATGCCGGGTCCCTTCCCGGGCATGATGAGAATGATCCAATCCTCGCCAGGCCCGGTGCGCGAGGCCATGATCGCGATGATGAGACCCGTGATGCCCTTGCTCTTCCCGCGATTGATGCCGGGGATGATGCCCAAAGTGATGCCCGCTATGCTGGCTGCTGTGGAGAAGCGCATCAAGATGCCTCAAGATATGGAAGAGCAGATGCCTGACCTCATGCCGGCAGCGATGGAGAACCTGATGCCCAAGATGCTGCCGCTGATCATCCCGTACTTTATGCCCAAGATGGAGGCCTATCTCCGGAGCAATGGGTCCGGACACTGAGTGAGAAGGAGATGGTTTTGGCAAAGGACAAGAACGTGACCAAGAAGAGACCGAAACTGGCGACCCTGCCGGTGAGCGACGTGGAGCACGAACTGGACACATCGACGGAGGGCCTGAGCCAGGCTGAGGCGAAGAGCCGCCTGGAAAAGTACGGCTACAACGAGCTAGCAGAGGAAAAGGAGAATCCACTGCTCAAGTTTCTCTCCTACTTCTGGGGGCCGATCCCGTGGATGATCGAGGTGGCGGCCATTCTTTCGGCCATAGTCCGCCACTGGGCTGACCTGGGTATCATCCTGGCCCTCTTGATCGTCAACGCAGTCGTAGGCTTCTGGGAGGAGTACCAGGCCGGCAATACGATCGATGCTCTTCAGGCCAAGCTGGCCCCGAACGCCCGGGTCAAGCGCGATGGCCAGTGGTCGACCATCCCGGCCCGCGAGCTGGTGCCGGGTGACGTCATCCGGGTGCGCATCGGCGACATCATACCGGCTGATGCCCGCCTGTTGGAAGCCGATCCGGTCCAGATAGACCAGTCGGCTCTGACTGGTGAGTCACTGCCTGTCACACACGAGAGTGGCGATGCCGTGTATTCTGGTTCGATCCTCAAGCAGGGCGAGGTCGATGCCCTGGTCTATGCCACCGGAGAAGATACCTACTTTGGCCGCACTGCACACTTGGTGGAAGAGGCACACACCACCAGCCACTTTCAGCGGGCGGTGCTAAAAATCGGGGATTACCTCATCGTGCTGGCGGTGGCACTGGTAGTCCTGATCCTGGGCGTAGCTCTTTTCCGTGGCGATGACATGTTGACGACCCTCCAATTTGCCCTGATCCTGACAGTAGCTGCCATCCCCGTGGCCATGCCGACCGTGCTGTCGGTGACAATGGCCGTGGGCGCCAAGCTGCTGGCCAAGAAGCAGGCCATCGTCAGCCGCATGGCCAGCATCGAGGAGATGGCTGGCATGGACATGTTGTGCTCGGACAAGACCGGTACGCTCACCCAGAACAAACTGACGCTGGGCGAGCCAGCCACCGTGGCAGGAGTCGACGCCGATGAGGTGATTCTCAGCGCCGCCCTGGCTTCGCGGGCCGAGGACCAGGACCCCATAGACCTGGCGGTGCTCAGCGGCCTGAAGGACGGTCAGTCGACAGCAGGGTACACCGTCACCCACTTCCAGCCCTTCGACCCGGTGA
>JASFLR010000433.1:0-4018 GCA_050117995.1 Anaerolineae bacterium | reverse complement strand
TCCTAACCGCTCTCTATTTGCCACCGCAAGGTGTGGGGCGTGTGTCTTTTAATGTCGGTGGGCATCGTGGTATCTATAACTCTGCCTGGGTTGGCGCAACGGTAACGATTCTCACGGTGATCTTTATGTCCCTGCCAGGCTTCTACCTGGTTAAGAATGCGATCTCTCGAGACGAGCGCACGGGGGTGGGCCAGATCATCGCCACGACTTCTCTGAGCAAGTTCCAATACATCTTTGGCAAGGTGATCAGCAACTGGACATTCTTGGGAGCAACAGCGGGTGTGGCGATGTTCGCCGCGATGGGAATTCAGCTGATTCGGGGCGAAGCCCTCAAGATCTCGATGCTCGGATATCTGTTGCCGTATCTCGTGGTCACATTGCCCATGATGGCCCTTGTGGCGGCGGTTGCAGTGTTGTTTGAGTCGATCAGGTGGCTGCGTGGGGGCTTTGGTAATGTCGTCTTTTTCTTTCTCTTTCTTGTTAGCTATTGGATGATGGCCGCATTGTCATTCGCAGCCTTGCCAACGACGATGGGTGCAGGCAGCCCACCAATACCTTTGATTCCAGAGCCGACCGGCGCCCTGGAGATATTCCGAAGCATATCGGTCGCAGGAATGGAGCTGATCCCGGATTATCAGGGTGGACTGGACTTGGGTAATCCTTTTCAGGTGTATGGGCCCATCAACACTTTTGTATGGAATGGGGTTGTATGGACAGTTCCTTCGATTCTCGGACGACTGTTGTGGGTTGGTGTTGCAGTGGGTATCACTTCGCTGGCGGCGACTTTCTTTGATCGTTTTGATCCTTCTACCCCCGCAATCCGTGTTCAGAGGAAAAGGACGCGTTCCCATTTCGAATTGGACAGCCAGCTTGCTCAGCCTTCTCCTGTGACGCTGACCAGCGTAGCATTATTTGAAACCGCAAGTCGCGGAAGCCGCATGAGCATCTTCCTTCACCTTGTTGCATCTGAGGTCCGTCTCATGCTGAAAGGGCAGCGATGGTGGTGGTATGTGGTTGCTTTGGGGTTGATATTGGTTGCATTGATTCTTCCAGCCGCCGAGTCTCGTCAGATCGTGTTGCCCTTTGCTCTTATCTGGCCATTGCTCATTTGGTCGCAACTCGGGAACCGTGAGGTTCAGAATCGTACGGACCAATTGGTCTTTTCGGCACCCTTTCCTCTCAGACGTCAATTCATGGCCTCCTGGACGGCGGGCTCTGTCCTTACGCTTGTAGCAAGCAGCGGCGTGATCATTCGCCTAATCCTGGCGAGTGACTGGAATGCGGTAGTGTCAGTGGTGGTTGCGGCGGCCTTCATCCCTGCAGCGGCTCTCGCGCTTGGGACTTGGAGTGGAGGCTCCAAGTTATTCGAAGTGGTGTACCTTTTCTTGTGGACCCTGGGGCCCATGAATCAGATGGTGACAGCACTTGGCTTTCCTCTGGTCGCAGATCAGCCCCTAGCCTTTGATTATATAGGCTCAAGCGATGCTGCCATTTCTGCAGGAATGCTGCGATACTACGCAGTCTTCACAATCCTGCTGTTGGTATTAGCTCTCATAGGAAGGAAGCGTCAGCTTCGGGCATAGAGTGGGGGAAAAAGACCTGTAGCCTAGCTGAACCCCTCCCGGAAGGTGCTCGTGCTGCGCTATCACGTGTAGACTTGGGATAGGTCACTCAGCATCAGGAGGCTTTCGAACCAGGATGCAGGTGGTTAGGCCTGGCAGTTATTGTCGTTTGTGTCCAGGCTTGTAGGAAGGATTGGCCAGACCATCAGTCCAGTTCCAACTTCTCTGGGGGCAGCTCATCTTCATCAGCCCACGGTAGGTGCAGCCCACCGAACGGGCACTTGTCGCAAACCCCAAACGTAGGTATAATGTATGAAGAGTTCAGCCAAGCTTTGCCGGGCAAAGCCTTCGACTCATGCGCGTGTGGTGGTTTCACGGCACAGGAATCTTTGCTCGCTGCCTGACCAGCGCATCAAGTGGACCACGCCACTCTCAAACCGGTTCCTGAGTTTTGCTTCGTTCTCGGTGCATTTGGTGTCGAGTGTGGTGATACTGCACCGGCCGTAACGTGGTCTTTTCGCGGTCCGTCGGGCTGAGAAATGCATCAACTGTGCAGCATTCATGTCAAATGCTACGGTCTCTCGCATTGAGCTCAGCAGCTAAATCCATGGCTACAGACCAGGTGCTTGGGAAGACACAAAGGGAGGGGCTATGGCGAAGGGATTCCTCTTGAGTATCCCCGCGCGAGGGCATATGAACCCGATCCTGCCATTGGTGCGGGAGTTGGTCAATCGGGATGAGACGATCATCTGTTACACTGGTCAGGAGTTCCAGGAAGCCGTCGAGACAGCGGGGGCTGAGTTTCGGACGTACGAGAGCTTGGGCGCCGCGGTTCAATTCGAGTTCGAGGATGATAGCGTGCGGTCGCCCAATATGGTCCTGATGGCACGTATCATGATCCAATTCACTGAAAACGTGCTCCCACCCCTGCTCCATGTGCTCGAACGAGAGCAGCCGGACTACATTCTCCACGACTTTACCTGCATCTGGGGATTGCTGGCAGCCGAGATACTGGCCCTTCCCGCCGTTGCCCTCATCCCGCAGTTCCCAGTCAACTATCAGACTCGCCCTGATCCCTATCCGGGGATGTGGCGCGATCTTGTCCGGAATTTTGTGGCGGGCATCCCAAATCTGGTGCCCTTCACCCGAATTGCCAGGCGTATCAGCAAAGTGTATGAGACACGGCCAGTTACGTTCATGAACTTCATGGCCAATCACGAGGGTCTGAATATTGTCTTCACGTCACGATACTTTCAGCCGAATGCAGAAGATTTCGATGCGAGCTTTGTGTTTGTGGGGCCATCAATCGCACCTCGTAGCCAGACGATTGACTTCCCGCTGGACTTTCCGGTCCACTGCTCCGGCCCATTGATCTACATCTCGCTGGGCAGCACTATCTTTGCCTCCAATGTGGCATTCTACCGGTCATGTTTCCAGGCGTTCGGTAGTACAGAGAAGCGCGTGATTCTCTCGGCAGGACGGTGGACCGACCTGGAGTTGCTGGCAGATCCGCCACCGAATTTCGTCGTCCGACCATATGTACCCCAGCTTGAAATCCTCAAGCTGGCCGATGTTTTCATCACGCACGGCGGGATGGGCAGCGTTAGTGAGGGACTGCTGCATGGCGTGCCGCTAATTGTGATTCCACAAACGTCGGATCAGCCATTTGTGGCTCAAAGAGTGAGACGGCTTGGGGCAGGCTACGCCCTCTACCGCCAGCTGGTCCGCCCGGCAGAGTTGAATCGGCTGGTAGATGCCATCCTCACTGATGAAAGCGTGCGCGCCGAGTGTAACCGGATCGCTGAGTCTTTCAAAAGTGCAGGTGGGTTCGTCAGGGCGGCAGATGTGATACTGGGCTATGTCCTAGAGTAGGCGAGGACGCGCAGATGTGGGTGGTTCCTTGGAGCGCGCCATGGCCCGGCCCTGCGGAACGGCACCGGCATGTTCCCCCGCGAGGGTCTCACTTCCTATCTGACACTTTGGCTCATTCAACTCTGCCAAGGAAACCCGCCAAGTGGCTAATCAGAAATGCCCCAGATGGCCGATGGCTGTTTGGCCTCTTTATGGTATATTTGTGATGACCTACGAGCCGCCAAGATCCCTGACAAGATGCAGGCGCTCAGCCGCCCACTAAAACGGAGCCTTCGATGAGCTCGAGGTCAGTTAGTTCGAAAACGTTGGACGGGCGATACGACAAGGAGCTTCTGTGAATCAAACGACAAGCGAGTGGATCAGAAAACACCCCATCGAGGCCTTCTTCCTATTGGGGATCGCCATCTGCTATGTGACGCTGTTCCCGGCGCTTCTCATCATACGCCAGGAAACCATAACAGGTCAGATTATTGTCCTCTTTCTTGGGAGGATAGGGGTCTATAGCCCAGTTCTTGCAGGGATGTTCGTTTCCAGAATCATCAGGCCTGCTCGGCGACGAGTCGCCCTATCTCGACGCTTGTTGG
>JASFLR010000432.1:0-4022 GCA_050117995.1 Anaerolineae bacterium | reverse complement strand
TCAAGGCTAGTGATTCCAGAGGGCATGCGCACTGCGGAGTTAGTGCGGCTATCAGGCAAAGGCGGCTCTGGGGGCAGCATGGTGGCTGGTTTCTGGGCTGTCGCAGAGAGGACGAGCAGGCTGCAGACAAAGAAGATCCCTAATAGAGAGCGCACAATCCGTCCCTTCATCGATGAATGGCTCCTTTCGACGGTATTGATCCTCCGGGAAAACAACGAGTTGATCGGTGGTCGGTTAGGAAGACGGGAGTCTGGTAGTAGTTCTGGACCCTAGGCGTTAACGGGATCCAACTCTGGTCCATTTTAGCCCAGGTCAGATAAATGTGCAAGTTTGGGTCGCTGAGCCTGGCGGGCTAGAGGCATCTCGGCGATGTCCCAATCGGGTACTGTCTGAGTTCTCTGGTTGCGCTCGAGATGAGGCTGGCGGCTTCGTGCCGGACTGTAGTCCAGCACGAGCAGCGGGTACGGTCACGTGGGGGAGACTCGGGACAAAGGCTGTTGCTGTGATAGCAGGCGGCGGAGCACGGCGGCAAAGCGCGCCAGGTCAGCGTTGGAGATGCGGGCCGGGTGTCGCATGGGTACTACCCAGCCGCTGTCGTGGGAGAAAATCTGGGCGTGGATCCTGGTGATGGGTGGCGCAGGCTGGTCCAGCAGGTGGGGGAAGACGGCCCGCGCTGCCACGTTCCCAACCGGTACGACGATGTGGGGGTCAACCAGTTCTAGCTCCTGCCAGAGGTAGGGCATGCAGTTGGCGGCCTCGGCGCGGGCGGGCGTCCGGTTCGATGGGGGGTTGCAGCGCACCACGTTGGTGATGAAGCAGCGAAGGCGCGGCTCCTCAAGACGGGGATCGGTATCGGCAGATAGCCCCAGTTCGATGAGCATGCGCTGCAGGCGCACGCCGGATCGGTCGAGGGTAAAGGGCACGCCGGTGACATCACCGCCCTTGTATCCGGGCGCCTCTCCGATAAAGAGGACGCGAGCGTCGGCGGCGCCATAGCCATGTACGATGCAGCTTCGATTGGCTGCCAGCTCCGGGCAGCGGGTGCATCCCTCGGCGACACGGATGGTGCGCACGCTATTCCCGCTCCAGCCTCAGTGCCACCGAGTAAGGGATGCGCTTCAGGTGGCGCACATAGTAGGGTGCGAGTTCCCGTTCTCCGCGTTCGGTGACCGATGGCTCGACCAGATCGGTGACGCGCAGACCGGCTGCCTGGAAGGTAGCGTAGTAGTCGCCCAGGGTGCGGTGAAAGTAGACAAAGGGCGTGTCGAACGGACCCCAGTACACCCGCTGCATGCCCCGGCGAAAGTACTGGTCCACCGTCCAGCAGACCCGGTCCTCGCGTCGGAGCGAGTCGGGCGGCTCGCGCAGCCAGCCGCTCCCCGGCGGATGGAAGCACGGATGCGAGATGATGACCACAGCCACCCCGCCTGGCCTGAGGACGCGGGCGAACTCGAGCACGGCTCCCTCGTAGTCGCGCGTGTCCATCAGCACATAGTTGCTGACAATGGCGTCAAAGCTGGCGTCGTCCAGGTAGGGCATGTCGCTAATGCTGCCCCGGTGGTAGACAATGTCCAGTGGCTCCTCTGCCTGATACGCCAGGGATAACTCGTGGAAGCGCTGCGAATTCTCTACGCCAACCACGGTCGCGCCCCGTCTGGCCAATATGCGGCATAGATAGCCCTGCCCAGAGCCCGCATCGAGGACGCGCATGCCGGTCACGTCTCCCAGGAGATTGAATAGGACCTCGTCGCTCTGGTACTTGCGATTGCGGTCGCCCTCCTGGTCGTAAGCGCTGTCCCACAACTCGGCCTTGGCGTCCCAGCTCGCGGCTACATCCTGGTCGGTTAGCTCTTCGGACGGGGCGACCACGGCTGAGGCTGGTACCCCGCGTGGGAGCACGCCATCCGGGGCGAGCTGCCGTCTTTCAACTTCCCACTCTGAGTGTCGCTGGTATGGATGCTCGCCAAGAAACTCGACATAGTCGAGACCGGGGTGGGAGCCCCGGCACAGGGGGCAATGGTAGGTGTAGTGATACTCCCAGTCCCAGAATGCCTGCACCGTCTCGACACGCTTGGTGGCGCAACGATAGCAGATGAACTGCCTGGCATCGGGACAGCAAAAGGTAGCGTGGAAATGATGGGCATTACCGCACTGCTGGCACACGTAGCGCCAGTGGCGTGCGCAGCGGGGAGACGCGCTCCCCAGGTCGAACGCGGCCTCGCGCAGGGGGTAGCCAGCATCCAGGTTGTGGATCTGGGCGCAATACCGGCAGTGGCTCACAGGCTCGTCCTATCCACGATCAGCGGGAGAGGGGCGGGCCGGGCGGTTTGTGCCGCTGCAGCTCCAGCACGAGGGATCGCTCACCGCCGGATAGACGGTACGATATGCCCTTGGGCACAACTACCAATTCACTTCCATGGAGGGTCTCCTGGCCGAGGTCACTATCGAGGGTCACCTCGCCTGTGTGGCAGAGGACCAGACTGCTCTGGGCCTCATATTGCCGCCAGGGGCCAGGCCCGGTGCAGAGCAGTAGGTTAAGGGCGAATGTGTCCAGGTGGACCAGCGTCACTGGTGTGTGAGGATTGACGATCTGGCGGCCCATGGCTGGAACGCTGACCTTCTCCAGGCGGCCTTTGTCTTTCAAGGCAATGAGGTGGCGGTCGCCGTTTCTGCGGTTGACGATCAAGCGTGGCTGGAAGAGAAGCACCAGCGAACGGACCAAGGAGGAGGAGCGGTGGCTGAGTCCCTTGGATACAACAGACAGCTCACCAGGCCGGAGCAAGAGGTTGCCCCAGTCGCTTTCCAGGCTGATGGTACCGGTGTGAACCATGAAGAGCTCATCCTGGTCCAGATGGCGGTGAAAGGGCATGGAGCCCTGGCAGAGGAAGATGCTCAATGCCAGATCATCGATCTGCACCAGGTCGATCATGGTGAACGGCTCGGTGAGCTGGGCCGATTCCTGCGCGTAGTTGATCTTTTCCAGGCTTGTCTTGTCTGTCACGTCGCTCATCCCAGCCGTGCCGGCGTGATCTCGCCTTGGGCCTGGTATTTGCCCTGCCGGTCGGCGTAGGTCACCTCGCAAGGATCGTCGCTCTCGAAAAAGAGCACCTGGGCGATGCCTTCCCCGGCGTGCAGCCGCACCGGGCGCGCGCCGATGTTGGCGATGCACAGGGTAGCGAATCCCTGCCATCCCGGCTCAAAGGGCGTCACATTGACCAGCACGCCGCAGCGGGCGTAACTGCTCTTGCCCACGCACAGGGTCAGCACGTTGGCTGGAATACGAAAGTACTCGACCGTCCGTCCTAGCACAAAGGTCTGTGGGGCCAGGTCAAAGGTCTCTGCCTCGACACCAGCAAAGGTGGCGCCATCCAATGCCTTGGGGTCCAGGATGCCGTGGTCGGAGCGTGGTACCTTGAATTGCTGCGCCAGCCGTATGTCGTATCCGTAGGAGGACAGGCCGTAGGAGATGACATCTCCACGCACAAGCTCGGGCTCGAATGGTTCGATCATGCGCTGTTGCTGCGCCATCTGGCGGATCCACTGGTCGGGTCTGATGCTCACGCGCGCTCCCTCTATGGTAACTTGGATGCGGCCTGCACAGCCGGTGTCGCAGGGCCGTCGCCGGTCGAGTTCCTGGCGCAGGCATTATACTAGAAAAGCGTTCAGGGGACAAACGGCTGCAAGTACCCCAGGCATTGGGGCTTACGGTGCGGCACTGCTCCTCAGGATCATGGGCAGGTAGATAGTGCCCCCCACTTGCCCGACCATACGATAGACATAATACGAGGGTTTGGGTACATAGTCCCCGTGGACGACGCCGAACCAGAAGTCAATCACGACCGTTTCGATCTGGGATGCTCGATCAGGATCCGGAGTCGGCGTGACCCGGGGTGGCATGATGCGCGTGTGCGGATCGGCGGCGATCTCGGCAGCCGGCAGGCCATCCACCAGCCAGCAGGTCGCAGGATCAACCTCTATGCCTGTATCGTGGTACATGAACCAGAATACCTTGTCAACCAGCA
>JASFLR010000431.1:0-4026 GCA_050117995.1 Anaerolineae bacterium | reverse complement strand
GCTGATCTCTTGGACTGCGGTCCTGCCAGCACAAGATCTGGACGATGTTTCCTGGCTTACTTCTGGTTCAATTGACAGCCTATTGCCTTTGTGCTAAACTTGTGCTCGCGCTACCGACGGGTCTTGCGGAGGATCGGGATGGAATCAAAAGTCATGAACCTATTTGATGTGGACGCCGTCCCGGGAGTCCAGGGCCCCATCTTTACCCTGGAGAGCTCGGACCTGGACTGCAATTTCCTGAGATTTGATGATGGCGAAGGAGTACCTCTGCACGTCAACGCGCAAGTAGATGTCGCCGGTGTGGTCCTGGAGGGTGAGGGGTTCCTGCAGGTCGATGGTCGGCAGCATCTGCTGACCGAAGGAGACTTTTTCTACGTGCCCAAAGGCGCAGCGCGAAAACTCCGGAGCGGCGGCGGTCCCTTTGCGTACTTGACATTCCACGCGCGGCGGCCTTGCCTCATGCCTGAAGGATAGCGTCGTGTCTTCTGTCTCCGCTGTTAGCCGCAACCCAGCGCTGGAGTGCAATCAGCCCTCTGGGGATCAGCCGGAGGTTCTGCCTTGGTTACAGGCAGCCACGGCCTGCCGGAGATTATCGCGAGATGATAACGGATGCCTGACGTAGTCGCGCTGGGCGATCTAAACGTTGACATAATTGCCCACTTTGACTCGTACCCTGACAAAGGACAGGATGCGCTGGCCTGCTCCACCGAGTTTCATTGCGGTGGCTCGGCAGCCAATACCGCGATTGCCCTGGCGCGAATGGGCCTGGACGTGGTGTTGATCTCGCGGGTGGGGCCCGATTCACTGGCCCTGAAGGCGCTAAACAGTCTCAGCGAGGCAGGCGTTACACCCACTGGCTTGCAGCGCGATCCGGCGGCCATGACCGGCCTGATGTATGTGGTCGTTACCCCTGACGGCGAACGAACCATCTTGGGCCATCGTGGAGCCAACGCGTTGACCGATCCCGATCAGGTGCGCGAGGAGGACATTCGCGGCGCCAGGCTCTTTCACCTGTCAGGATATGCTCTGCTGGCTGAGCCCCAGCGTAGTGCTGCGCTTCTGGCCCTAGAGATGGCCTGCCGCCACGGGCTGCTGGTGACACTGGACCCGGGGATGACGGTGTCTGAGGCTGCGCTCGACGAGATACGTGCGCTTCTTCCGGCGATCGACATCTTGCTCCCAAACTTGCCCGAGGCGCAGGGCTTGACCGGCGCAGAATCCGCCGAGGATTGCTTCCGGTTGTTGTTAGCGGCTGGCGTCGAGACAGTTGCGCTAAAGCTGGGCAAGGATGGCTGTCTGATCGGGGGCGCGGAGGGGCATGTGCACGTGCCGGCCTTTCCTGTTGAGGCACGCGATAGCACCGGAGCAGGGGACTTTTATTCTGCCGGCATGATTGCCGGAGTGCTGGGGGGGCTCGACTGGCGCAGTGCTGCCGTGCTGGGGAATGCGATGGGTGCCATGGCGGCGGCTCGAGTCGGTGCCGGGACCTCGGTGCCCCGAGCCCGCGAGGTGTTGGCGTTGCTGCGCGATTCCCGCGACTTGTCAGATCGTGGCCAGCGCGTGGAGGTCATTCAGCAGGTGATCGATTTTGTGATGGACCTGGCAACTGAACCCGCAGAGGAGGGAAAGCCATGGTGGAAGTAGGCTGGAAGCAGCACTTGGATGAACTCAGATCGGACTCCCTGGACGAGTTCTTTGGGGTTCAGAAGCCCATTATCGGCATGGTGCATCTCTGGCCCCTGCCGGGTGCGCCTGGGTATTCTGGGCACGACATGGACAAGATCCTGGAGCAGGCGCAGCGCGACACGGAGGTGCTTCTGGAGGGGGGCGTGGATGGTCTGATCGTAGAGAACATGTGGGATCTGCCCTACTATGTTGGCGCCGATGTACAGATCGAGGCCGTCGCTGCCCAGGCGGTGGCGGCGCGCGCAGTCGCAGAGATGGCCAGTGTGCCTGTCGGTGTGAACGTGATCCACAATGGCTGGGAGGCAGAACTGGCCATTGCGGTTGCTGCCGGGCTGGATTTCATGCGGATCTGTATCCTGACCGGCGCCCGGCTATGGGATACGGGCGATCTGAACCCGGGTTGCGCCGCTGATCTCCTCCGCAGGCGCAAAGAGCTCGGCGCCGAGCATCTCAAGCTCTTTGCCGATGTGGACAAGAAACATTCCGTGCCCTTCCCGGGGCTTGATTTGGAAACGCATATCGAGTGGACCGAGTTCTACCGGGCTGATGCCTTGATCGTTTCTGGCCGCATGACTGGTGACGCGCCGCCGTTGGACAAGGTCCGTCGCGCCAGGGAAGCGGCGACGCGTCCCATCCTCATGGGCAGTGGAACTACAGAAGATAATATCGCAGATTTCCTGCAGTTCGCCGACGGCGCCATCGTTGGCAGCAGTCTAAAGATCGATGGTGTGGCCGAGAATCCGGTGGACTTGAAGCGGGTGCAGCGATACATGGCAGCGGTCAAGGGTGTGCGCTGACGTGCCCGGAACCTGCACAAAGCAAAGCTCCTGGGGGACTCTCCCCAGGAGCTTTTGCGTTCGCGGATTTCTGTTAGCGTCCGTGTCGTGTGTAATCTGGCAGAATTAGGGGCGACTCGACTTCCGCTTCGATGCCTGCCTCGCTCAGGGCTTCTTCCCACTGGCCCACATGAGCAAGGGTGAGCTGGCCCAGAGAGACTTCTTTGCAGCGTTGCCCTGCGGCCCGGCCCGCTCGCCGTCCGTACACGGTGACTTCCAGCAGCGAGTTGCCCATCAGCCGGTTGCGCCCGTGCACCCCACCGCTGATCTCGCCTGCTCCGTACAGGTTGGGTATGCTGGTTGCGCCATTCGCCTTCAGGCTGACGCCGCCGTTCTGGTAGTGAAGCGTCGGGTAGACCAGGATCGGATCCCTGACAATGTCCACGCCAAAACGGGCGAATTGGCGCACCATAGCAGGCAACTCCTTCTCAATGGTTCCGGGACCGTGGATGAGGTCGATCATCGGCGAGTCGAGCCAGACGCCGACAAAGCCAGAAGGTGTCTTGATGCCCTTGTCCACGTCGACGCACTCGCGGATGATGGCGCTGGCCTCGACGTCGCGGGTCTCGCGTGGATAAACGAACTGGTTGCCTTCGATATTGCATACCTGGGCGCCCAGGCCGCGCACCTTCTCTGTCACCAACAGGCCGACGATCTGGGCCGGATAGGCAGCGCCGGTAGGATGGTACTGCATCGTATCCAGGAAGGAGACATCGGCCCCGACCCGGTAGGCCAGGATCACGCCATCGCCAGTGGCGCCGTAGTGGTTGGTCGTGGCAAAGTCCTGGTAATGTAGCCTTCCGCTTCCGCCGGTGGCGATGACTGTGGTCTTGGCCCGCACGATATAGTGTTCGCCGGTCTCGAGGTTCAGCAGCACGGCACCTGCCGCCTGCCCCTTGTCATCCATGATGAGTTCGATCGCCGGAGCGAATTCGATGACCTCGATCTCGTCCGGATACGAACGAACTTCGTCGCGCAGCGTGCGCATGATCTCGGCCCCGGAATAGTCGCGGGCAGAGTGCATGCGCTTGCGGCTGGTGCCCCCGCCGTGGATGGTGATCAATGTACCGTCGGGCTCCTTGTCGAACATGCAGCCCAGGCTCTCTAGCCAGGCAATGGCCTCTGGTGCGTCCCGGACCAATGCCTCCACCAGGTCAGGGTCATTAGAAAAGTGTCCGCCACCCATGACGTCCAGGTAGTGGATCACCGGGTTGTCCTCCGGCTTGTCCGCAGCCTGGATCCCTCCCTGGGCCATCATCGTGTTCGCATCACCATGGCGCAACTTGGTGACCACCAGCACCTGTGCTCCCTCTTCGCGTGCCAGCAGTGCCGCTGCCGAGCCTGCACCCCCGCCGCCGATGATCAGCACATCGGTCTCAAAGTCGACCTGCTCCAGATCGATCTCCTCGTTCCGAAGCATGCTGTGGCCCTCCAGGAGGTCAGCCAACTCGTGGGGCGTGCGCAGCCCCTTGGCCGGACCGACCCGTAGCTCGCGCATCCCTTC
>JASFLR010000430.1:0-4033 GCA_050117995.1 Anaerolineae bacterium | reverse complement strand
CGGCGGTGAAATAGGTCTTGGATCCGGCAGCCGCTGGCCCCACAATTCCACCTAGTAGGACCAGGATGACAAGGACAGCCGTTATCGAACGTACTCGCGTGCTCATTTCTTGACTCCTTTCCTGCTTTCTCAAGATTGTGCTTGGTAACAATGGCCTGGCCAGGACCCGTTCAAAGCCTCACACGTCCTTTCCACGGAGCGCCGTCCGTCCGTCATTGCTGGATCCAGCCTCGGTGATCATTCACGGTAACCCGTGTTGGTCATCTCAGCTCTGCCTTTCATCAGAATGGGTTGCGGCAACCACCTGCCTGTGCAGGAACTCGAAAAGCTCCTCCAGGCTGCCAAACCCTACCCTCTCACCCGAGTGGGGATCCAGAAGGGAGGCTCGCCACCGATTCGATTCGCCGCCAGTCTCCCGCCACAGGCGCAGCAGGTAGGCGACATAGTCCTGCGCCTCTCCATCCCCTGCCTTTTCGTGGCTCATCGCGACTCCCATGCGCTCGAATGAGACCAGTATGCCATACAAGTGATCGGAGAACGTTCGGAGACGGGCCGACATCTGGTCTGGACGCTCAGAATTGCGGCCGGGTGGCATCGGGTGTATAATGGGGTCGCAACCAAATTCGCCGGCTTGCGTGTCAACAGGAGTAGTAGAAGATGGGCCGTCTTTCGGTTCGTTTGCTAGGCACCCTGCAAGTCACCCTGGACGGAATCCCTCTGACCGGCTTTGAATCGGACAAGGAGAGGGTGCTCCTGGCATACCTGGTTGAGGAATCCCAGCAGTCTCACCGTCGTGAGAAGCTGGCGGGGCTCCTGTGGCCCGAACGCACCGAAGCGGCGGCCCGCGGCAACCTGCGGCGAGTCCTGTCCAATCTGCGCCGATTGATCGGAGACCGCACACCGTCTGGCCCTCCCTTCCTTCTCGTCACCGAACAGACAGTCCGTTTCAACCCGGCCTGCGAGGCCTTGGTCGACAGTCTGGCTTTCGCAAGACTGCTCAGACCGCTTGGGCAACAAACCTGCACACAGCTTGAGGAAGCGACCCGCCTCTACCAGGGGGACTTTCTGGAGGGATTCTCCGTCGCCGACAGCCCAGCCTGTGAAGAATGGATGGTCCTGTGCCGCGAACGATACCAGCGTTTGATGATGCAAGCGCTGCACCGCCTTGTGGAGGAATATGAGAGGCAGGGCCACTACGAGCGCGCACTGGAGTTGGCCTGGAGGCAGCTGGATCTGGAGCCCTGGTGGGAGGAAGCTCACCGGCAATTGATCCGGCTCCTGGCCCTCAGCGGACGCCGGAGCGAGGCCCTGGCTCAGTACATCAAGTGCCGCCACGTGCTGGCGGAAGAGTTGGATGCTGAGCCCGCGCCCGAGACGACTGGCCTCTACGAGCAGATCCGGGATCAGACACTGGCTGTATCCTTGCCCTCTCCCCAGCGCTGGCCGGGCCCGACGCACAATCTGCCTTTGACCTCAGGCCCTTTTGTCGGGCGGGAGGCGGAAACCGCCGCGATCCAGGGCTATCTACAGGACCCGGCTTGTCGGCTGCTGACCCTGGTTGGCGCCGGCGGTATGGGCAAAACACGCCTGGCGTTGGAGGCTGTCTCCGATTGGATCTCCCACCTGCGGGAGGGCGAACTGGAGGGCGTGAACCTGGTCTCCCTGGCCCCATTCCAGACGGCGGAGGCCGTTGTTCCCGCCATCGCCCAAGCTACCGGCCTCGCGCTTTCTCCCGGCCGCGAGCCCGAGCAGCAGTTGATGGACTTTCTCCGTCAGAAGCGCTGGCTGCTTATCCTCGATAGTTTTGAGCATCTGCCCGAGGGAGCGCGATTTGTGGGCGAGATTCTTAGAGCCACTCCCCACGTCAAGGTGCTGGTCACCTCCCGTGCCCGCCTGAGCCTGCATGGCGAGTACTGTCTCCCTATCGCTGGCATCCGGTTCCCCGAGCGAATCCCGCAGGATCCACAGCAGGCTCGGAGCTTTGCCGCGGTCGACCTGTTCTTGGAGGCAGCCCGCCGCGTCCAGCCTGGGCTGGAGCCAGCTGACTCAGACCTGGCCGAGGTTGCTCGCATCTGCCGCCTGGTGCAGGGCATGCCGCTGGGCATCCTGCTGGCGGCAGCCTGGTCCGGCGTGCTCAGCCCGGCCGATATTGCCGCAGAGATTGAAAAGGGGCTCGACTTTCTGGAAGCTGACTGGCCCAACGTGCCCGAGGGGCAGCGCAGCATACGCGCCGTCTTTGATCGATCCTGGAACTTGCTGACCGAGCGGGAGCAATGCGTGTTCCGGGCGCTCTCTGTCTTTCCGGGTGGGTTCACGCGAGCAGCGGCCGAGCAGGTCGGAGGGGTGTCCCTGCACGAGTTGAGGGCACTGGCCGACAAGTCCTTGCTCCAGATCGCGCCTTCGGGCCGCTACGAGATCCACGAACTGCTGCGGCAATATGCCGCTGACAAGCTCCAGTCGTTGCCTGAAGCAGCGACAGACGTACACAATCGCCACTGCGCCTATTATACGGACGCCCTGCACCGCTGGGAGGCAGATCTGACGGGAGCTCGGCAGCAACTGGCATTGGCCGAGATGGAGGCCGATAGTGAGAACATCCGCGCTGCCTGGAACTGGATCGTGGAGCAGGATCACGTCGAGCGTCTGGACCAGGCCATGGAAGGCCTGCAGCACTTCTACTGGCACAGCGGGCGCTTCCAGGAGGGCGAGGCAGCCTTTGCGGCAGCCGCGGGCACGGCGACCGCTATGGCCCCTGTGGCTGCAACGGTTGTCGACAAGGCTACCTGCCTGCGGGTGCAGGTGCGGGCTCTGGCCTGGCAGAGCAACTTCCAGCGGGCGATGGGTGAGCGAGATGTAGCTATCCGGCTGCAGCAGCAGTGCCTGGCAATCCTGAACGCCCCTGCCCTGGCGGAATCGGACACCCGGCTGGAGCGCGCCATCCTGACCTGGGCCGTGGGCGTCACCATCTGCATGGCTGACTATGAGCAGGGCCGGCGACGATTCGAAGAGAGCTTGTCCCTGTTTCGTGAGCTGGATCACCGCTGGGGGATGGCCTGGGCGCTGAATGCTTCGGGCAGCATGTCGATGTTCCTGGGTGCCTGTGGGGACGCATGGAGGCGGCTTGAGGAAGGATTGGTCATCTACCGGGAATTGGGCTACCTGCCGGGCGTCGCCGGCTCTGTCTCACGCATGGCCTGCATCGCCAGCGCGGAAGGGCGCTTTGATGAGGCCGAAGGCCTAGCGCGGGAGGGCGTGGCCGCATCGCTAGAAGCGGGCAGCCGGACGCAATGGGCGCTGGCTCTCCTGGATCTGGGAGAAGTACTGGAGAAGGTGGCCAAACTCACGGAAGCCCACGCGGTCCTGCTGCAGAGCCTGGCGCTGCTCACCGACCTGGGGCATCGAGGCTACATCACCCAGGCGCACACCGACCTGGGTAGTGTCGAACTGCACCTGGGTCATTATGAGGAGGCGCGGGACCATGCACAGACGGGCCTGGCCCTGGCTCGCGAGCACGGCCCGCGATTCTGCATCGCCACTAACCTCCTTCTGCTGGGCTGCCTGGGCCTTGCCCAGCGAGCACCCGCCACGGCGCCCCAGCTCCTGGAAGAGAGCGCGGCCGTCTACCGGGAGGTGGGACACAGGGACGACCTCTGTTGCGCGCTGGCTTGCCTCGCCGTCGCCGCCCTTGGGCTGGGGGATACACACGGGGCCCGGCAGTATCTCCGCCTTGCCCTTGAGATCGCTCAAGAGTCCGAGGCCATGCTGCCCCTGCTGTGGGCGATGCCTGCCATGGCCCTGCTATTGGCCAGCGAGGGCCAGATCGAGCGCGCCGTGGAGCTGTACGCCCTGGCCTTGCGCTACCCACTCGTGGCCAAGTCACGCTGGTATGCCGACGTTGTAGGGAACGCGGTTGCTGACTTCGCTGCGGCTCTGCCAGCCGAGAGAGTTACCATCCTGCAGGAGCGCGGCAGCACACGCGACCTGGAGGCTACGGTCGCGGAGCTCCTCAGCGAACTGCGTATGTAGTGCAGCC
>JASFLR010000429.1:0-4038 GCA_050117995.1 Anaerolineae bacterium | reverse complement strand
CCTCTCGAAAGGTCACCCACCCATCCTCAGCCATGTTGCTGAGCAGGCGGTACGCCGTCGGCTTGGTGAGCTGCACACCCATCCCCAGATGGCTATCAATCGCCTCATGGAGTTGATAGCCATGCATGTCCTGACTGCGCAGCAGTCCGAGCAGAAGCAGTTCTCTTTCCATGGTCGCACCCCATTCCATTATAATGGACCATTCAGACTATTCCAAATGGACTAATCTGCCTGTACTATGCCACAGACCGGAACCCTTGTCAAGTCCGGTCATCATGGTGGCATGACGGCCGAACAAGATCCTGTATTGCCGGTCACGCTAATCCGTTCTTTCCCTGATCTTGGATCTTTCGGAAGGGGGTTCAAACTACCATAGCAACCATAGAGGCTGGGTTCAGTTGCGATTGCTTGAGGCGCGGCCAATTGCTGCCAGGACCTCTACCGTCAGGGCTGTTAGAGTGGTATATAGCAAAGAGGGGACTGCCCCTTGTAAATGCGATGCACCTTACTGCGAGTGTGTTTATCAACGACGACGAGTACGGCCTGCATCAGGACTACGAAAAGTGGCTGGAGGGGTTGGCCCCTCATGCCCCTATCAGGCAGTACCGGCACAATAACACAGGCGAGGATAATGCTGATGCGCATATGAAACGCCAAATTATGAGCCGAGAGGTAGTCGTTGCCGTGACCAACGGCCGGCTGGATGGTTTCGCTCTGCTCACCAGAACCTTTGGCATCGGGGAGCGGATCTTGTGAGTCTTGCCGGCCGGCGGCGGAAGCGGGTGCTGGTCAAAATCATCGGGGAGTAGCACTCTGGCACTGCCAGGCAGTTAGCGGATCTCCTTTTCAGAAGGTGCCCTCCCATGCTTGACTTGAGGCCCCTTCTGACGTATACTGGCTGACACGAGAGAACATGCATACCGGGTAGCCTGACGTGGATATTTCCAAGATCACTGCCGCAATCGCCAACAACCGAATCCGAATTACTGACCACGCCGATGAAGAGGCATACGCGGATGACCTGTCGTTCGACGAGGTCTTTGGCAGCGTGTTTCGCGGCGAAGTGATTGAAGACTATCCAGAAGACTGGCCATATCCCAGTTGTCTGATATACGGCGAGACGTTTGAGGGTGACCCCGTGCATTCTGTTTGGGCGTACAATGAGGCGAATGGGTGGGCAGTCCTTGTGACCGTCTATCGACCGGATCCAGATCGATGGATCGACTATCGAGCCAGGAGACAGACATGATGCCTTTCGAGCAATGCCCTGTGTGTGGCGGCGAAATGGTAGAGAAGCAGGTAGAGAAGCTCTTGCGTGGGGGCGTGCACACCGCTGTGGTCACGGTCTGCGCCGAGGTTTGTCTGCGGTGTGGCGAGCGCCTTTATGCAGCCGAGACAGTCAGGCGGTTCGAGCAGATCCGCGCCAAGTTGGCGCGCCAGGACGTCGACGAGTTTCAGCCTTTGGGCCGATCATTTCAGGTAGCGTGACTTGGTAGTGCTCTCCTGTTTCTTCGTGTGATCGCTTCTATCTCGTAGCAGTGCGGACTATCCGTAGTTACTCAGGGCACAACCTATGGCCGCAATGGCCTCTGCTGTCAGGGGTATGATGTGGCATATGATGAAGAGGGTATTGACCCCTGTAAATGCCAAGCAGTGTCCTGCACTGCCGCACAACCACGATTACGAGGTGTGGCTTGAAGAGCTGGCGCCGCACGCCCCCATCAGGCAGTACCGGCACAACGACACCGGAGAGGACGCCTGTCCAAGTCGGACAGGATCGCCGACGCGCACCTGAAGCGGCATGGGGCGCCAAGCGAAGCCGTGGTGGTCGCGGTGACGCACGGCCGGCTGGATGGTTTCGCCTTGCTCACCAGAACCTTTGGCACATGGGAGCGCATCTTTTACGGGGAGTTTGACGGCCGGCGCCGGAAGCGGGTGTTGATCAAGATCATCGGCGAATAGATGTGCTCAGAGCTATCTTGGGCGTGATGGATTGTCGCTCTGACATTCCAGGATTAAGGAATGGTCTGTACGACCAAGGGGCCGGGGCTGAGAGCCTGATTCTCAGCCCCGGCCTGAATCGCAGTCTCGAGCCAGGCAGACCTATCGAGTCGTGCTAGCCGCCAATTGATGTCGCTCAAGCGCGCTCGGCATCAGCGGCCGATGCAAGATGTAGGAAAGCGTATGGATACCCGAGACTCAGCGTCTGGCACCAGAACTGGCTGTGGATCCCGAAGGCGAGCACAAAAGCCAAAGCGACGGAAAAGGTAGTATGATGATACAAGAGATCGGCATCAGAGACGAAACAGAGGCGGATCTTGGCGCAATCACCGATGTGACGGTTGCAGCCTTTGCCACCATGGACATAAGCAACCAAACAGAGCATTTCATCGTTGAGGCGCTGCGTGCCGCAGGGGCACTGACGGTATCGTTGGTCGCGGAAGTGGAGGGGCGTGTTGTGGGGCATATTGCGTTTTCGCCGGTGACCATGTCAGACGGTACTGAGGGCTGGTATGGGCTTGGTCCGGTTTCGGTACTGCCGGCCTACCAGCGGAGAGGGATCGGTACAGCGTTGATACGGGAAGGACTGTCCCGGTTGGAGAGGCTGGAAGCGAGGGGCTGCTGCCTGGTGGGACATCCCCAATACTACGGCCGGTTTGGCTTTGAGAATGTCACCGGACTTGGCCTCGATGGCGCGCCGCAAGAGGCGTTTTTCGCCCTGTCCTTTGACGGCTACCTGCCACAAGGCCATGTCATCTTTCACGAAGGATTCAGGGCAGATGGCCCACCAGACACTGCGACAGACCCGGGATTGGGGTCGTTCACTGGCGCCAATCCAACAGAAAATCGCCCACAGCTTGCATGAACTCGTCGGGGCATTCTTCGTGCGGTAGATGCCCGCAAGCCGGCAGCACGCTGAGTTGCGCGTCAGGCAGGCTGTCGGCCAGGCGGACGGACTGCTCTGTCGGCACAATGCGGTCGTCGTCGCCGGTGATGACCAGTACCGGCAGCGAAATCTCAGGAACGCGTTCGGCGAGATCGCTCTCCGTGCTGGCGGCGGTCAGTTCCCAGAGCGCCCGATCCCAGTTCTCGACCTGAAGCGGCCGGCGATAGCCTGCGTAGGTTTCAGCCGTGATCTTGGAAGGGTCATGCCAGGCGGATCGGAGAAACGCATCCCCGCTCTTTCCGAGTTGGCGGGCAATGAGCGGACCGAGATGGCGCACTTGCGGAGTACCCAGGAGCGGGCGTGCCCAAGCAGGCGCGCCACCCCCGGCATAGACGGCTGGACCGACTCCGATCAACGCCTGCACCCGCTCTGGGTGCGCCAACGCCGTCTCAAAGGCGATCTTTCCCCCGGCTGAATGCCCCACGAGGATCGCCTTGTCGACGTTGAGCGCGTCCATCAGGCCGATTGCCAGCTCGACTTGCGCTTCGGGACTGTAGGGGTTCGCACCTTCCCAGGTCATCGGCCGCTCGGTCAGTCCAAAGGCGGGACGGTCGTAGGCTATGACCGTACCATAGGCGGCCAGTTCCGGCATGACTTGATGCCACGAGAACAGGCTTGCGCCAAATCCATGCAGCAGGATCAGGGTTGGCTGGCCCTCCCCTGCTATTTTGACGTGTACCGTCAAACCGTTGACCTGTATGAAGAGGCTGTCTTCATCCGCCAATTCCTCGGGCGGACGGGTATCTGCCAGCGGGGGGACCGGTACGAGCAGCGGACCGACAACCAACAGCAGCAGCAAGACGGCGAGCGTGACGGCGATGACCTTGATCTTCATCGGTGTGGCCCGATCTGCCTGCGTTTTCGATGCTTCATGTGGATCATTTGCTCCTCCTGACACGCTTTCACCGCCACCGCGCAGGGCGACGAAAGTAAGCATACAAGCCTGTTGCACTGGCCTTTCCGAGTCTAGCACAAGAGGCTCCAGAACACCAGCCACAGGACCGAGAGGAGATCAGCCGTTTTGCCCAGGGTGCGTGCCGCGGGCTCCGGTCACCCTGGATTGCGATGTGGCGGAGCCGGTTGCCCTGTTC
>JASFLR010000428.1:0-4041 GCA_050117995.1 Anaerolineae bacterium | reverse complement strand
ATCGACGAGGGTCTTGCTGCCGAGCTAGTAGGGTATCGGGAGGCAAGAGAAGAGCACATGTGCCGTCTGTGCCAAGCGATCCTATCCCCGCAGGCGCATGTCTCGTTCTTCGTCAAGCTTTTTGCCGATCCAGAAGTGAGAAGGCAGCTCGGGGTCCTGGCGTTCGTGCTATACGGCGACCCTACTCTGCTCAAGCCTCCAAGCTGAGAACAGGGCTTGTGTTGACTTGTGTTTTCCCCCTCTTGTGCTAGAATACTCTCCCGTGTGGGAGGCGGACGACAATGGCCAAGTTGCAGGGGGACAACCTTCCCAGCTACATTCTGAGCTACTCTCGCTGGGTGTCGATCATCCGGATTGGCACCGCAATCGTGCTGGCAGGCGTCGCAGTGGGCCGTTGGGTCGTGGCCTGGATGAACTTTCTCCGCCCCGTGGTCGAGGTGATGGGCCGCACGGCGTGGGGCACGCCAGAGGGTATCCGCTTGGTGCTCGACTCGGTGGCTGCCCAACCCCTGCGCCCCCTCATTGCCGCCCACATAGGTATCCTGCTGACGGCTGGTGCGCTGGCACTACTCTATTCGCTTCTCCCCGACCTGGCAATCGACGATGTAGGGCTGGCGGTGCGCACCCTCACCGGCTGGCACGTGATCCCCTGGATGGCGGTGACGGTAGTGCGCATCCAGTCCTTTGCCAACTCGAAACGGCGGCTGGTGCTGGTCCAGGGCAAGTGGACGCGATGGTCTCCCTGGCCCCGGCTGGTGAGCGCGTGCTTGGGCGCGGGCTTTGAGCCAGGCGTGCTATTCACCTCGGACATCCGAGACTTTAAGCCGCTAATCCTGCGCCTATACCAGGAAGTGAGGCAGGCCTCGCCGCAGGCCCTCTTTGACGACGAATTCGTATCACCCTCGGCCTTGCTCGCGCTGGAGCCAACACCGACCCTGGACACCCTGGTCGAGCAGGCCCAGGGCGAGGGCTGGCCGATAGGAGTTTCCGCGCAGGCGATGGGCGCTGTGGCAGCCGGCCTGGTGCTGGTAGAGCTCATGATGCTCATCCTCCAGGGAGGCGTCTGGTGGGCGCCAGTGGCCATTATCGCCTGGTGCACGTTCGAATGGCTGATCGGCGCTTTTTACCTGTACGCCTTGGCAGAGTTCTTTCCGGGCGAGATCGAGCTCGAAGAGGCAGCGCTCCTCTATCCACTGCCTCAGATCCCCAGGGCGCTGCTGACCATACCCATGCTTATGCTCATTGCTGCGGGGCTGCCCTTTCCGGCGGCGCTACTTGGCCTGGCAGGTGTGCTGTGGTCGATCATCCTGACTGTTTTTCTGGTGCGCCGCGTGTTCCTCCTGCGGTCGATCCTGCCTGCCGCGATCGGGGGGGCGTTCCAGGCAGTGTTCCAGTTCCTCGTACTGGCCCTCATTTTTGGATAGAGGCCCATGCAACGCTTCCGAGCCGGGCATCGTCCGCCCGGAAAGGCTAGCAGCAGGCACCTTGCTCGGCACCAGAGATTGGGCCAAGTCATAATCGCTCTCAATGGAGGAGAGAACTGATGAAAACACACCACATCTCCGAGTTGATCTGGCAGACCTTTTCGGGCGAGGCTGCCTGGCAGCTGGTTTCCGACCTGAGCCGCTTGCACCGCATCCAGGCCAGCCCCGGCTTTCGCCGGGCGGCGCAGCTTGTCCTCCGCCGCCTGACGCAAGAGGGCCTGCAAGCAGAGGTCCTCTCCTATCCTGCCGACCAGGGAACCCAGTTCTGGGGAGCCCCCAGCTTCCAGGAGTGGGACTGCGCCAGCGCTGAGCTGCGCCTGGTGGCCCCAGAGGACCGGGCTGAAGTGTTGGCTGACTTTCGCGCTTGCCCCATCTCGATCATCCAGCGCAGCACACCCTTCGACGGTGAGGCCGAGGTTGTGTTATTGAAGGATGGCGAGGAGGAAACCGATTACGACGGCCTGGACGTGGTGGGAAAGGTAGTGCTCACCCATGGGGACCTCGCTCGGGTGCGCGAGCTGGCGGTCGAGCAGCGGGGCGCGGTTGGCATCCTGTACGACGGGATGCGCACGGTATCTCCAGTACGGCCCGAGGGCGACCTGGCCGATTTCCGCCAGTATACCTCTTTCTGGTGGGCCCCGGGTGCCACCACCTGCTTTGGCTTTGTCCTGACGCCGCGCCAGGGCCAGGCCATGCGGAGGCTGTTGGAGGAAAACGAGGAGCCGGTGCGCGTCCGGGCCAGCGTGGACAGCCGCCTGTACGATGGCGCAATAGAGGTGGTGGAGGCCACCATCCCGGGCGCGACGGACGAGCAGGTCTTGATCACCGCCCATCTGTGCCACCCTCTGCCATCGGCCAACGACAACGCCTCTGGCGCGGCTGCGGCATTTGAGGCAGCGCGCACCCTGCATACGCTCATCGCCAGCGAGCAGTTGCCGCGCCCCCGGCGCACCATCCGCTTCCTGTGGGTCCCAGAGATGACCGGAACCTTTGCCTACCTCTCACAGCACGAGGGAGAGTTGGATCGGTACGTCGCGGGCATCAACCTGGACATGGTGGGGGAGGATCAAGGGCAGACCGGAAGCTCCTGGCTCATCGAGCGCCCTCCCGAGGCGGCTGCATCGTTCGCGCCCGAGCTGCTTGCCTGTCTGCGGGACGACATGCCGGGCTTGAAAGGCATGGTGGATATCGCACCCAGCCACACCGGGCTGGGCGCCTATCCGCTGTATCGACATTCCGAGGTCCCCTTTTCCGGCGGCAGCGACCACTATATCCTATCGGACCCGAGCGTGGGCGTGCCCACTCCGATGCTCATCCAATGGCCTGACCGCTTCTACCACACCTCGGCCGACACACCCGACCGCACTGACCCGAACAGCCTGGCCCGGGCAGGAGCGCTGGCGGCGACCTATGCCTACTGGCTGGCCCGTGCAGGCGCAGTAGAGGCGAGCTGGCTTGGCTACGAGATGGTGGCCCGCTTCAAGGGCCAGGCTATCGAGGACGCCCAGAGAGCGGCGCGGGAGGCCCTGGGGCAGGAGGACGGTGAATCACTGGCCCGGACGATGGCCGACCTAGACCGTCGCCTGGCGTACCTGCTGGAACGGCAGAAGGCAGCGCTGCAAACGCTGGAACGGCTGGCGTCCACCGATTGCCTGATACCAGAGCTGCAGGCCGAGGCGGAGCGGGCAATCTACCACGAACTGGCCTGGGCCCAGAGCGCCCTGAACCTGCGCGCTGCCGGGTTGGGACTGGACTCGGTACCTGCGCAGCAGAAGCCAGATCTTTCCGACGAAGAGCAGGAGGCCGCCCGACTCACCCCGGTGCGGCTGGTGCGGGGTCCCATTCCGCGCGGGCATCACATGCACCGGCTGGACGAAAAGACGCGGCAGCAGTGGCGCCAACTGCTCAAGTCGCGCAAGGATCGATCCATATACACGCTGTCCTCTCTGGCCCTCTATTGGGCAGATGGTGCGCGCTCGGTGCTGGAGATTGCCGACCTGATCGAGCTCGAGTCCGGAAAACGAGATGTGGAGTTCACGTTGGCGTACCTCCGCCTGTTGGCGAAACTGGGATTCGTCAAGTTCAAATAGGCTGGGCACCGGCGCGGCGGGGTTGCGCCCTGCCAGGGGCCGAGGTATAATGGTTCTCAAGAGCCCGTATTGGGGGCTGCAAGGAGATAGGGTATGCATATTCTCGTAACGGGTGGAGCGGGCTATATCGGAAGCGTCGTGGTCGAGGAGCTGATCCGCGAAGGCGAACAGGTCACAGTCCTGGACAACCTGTACCAGGGACACCGCGCAGCGGTACACCCGGAGGCCGAGTTCGTCCACGCTGACCTTGCAGATGCCGGGGCCGTCAACGCTCTCTTTGCGCGGCAGGGTTTCGATGCCGTGATGCACTTTGCCTCCAACTCGCTGGTAGGAGAATCGGTACAAGAGCCCCTCAAGTACCTGGGCGACAATGTGGTGAACGGGAGCAACCTGCTGCGGGCGGCGATCGACCACGAAGTCGGTCGATTCATCCTCTCTTCGACGGCCAACCTCTTTGACCAGCCTGA
>JASFLR010000427.1:0-4043 GCA_050117995.1 Anaerolineae bacterium | reverse complement strand
GTGGAAGGGCATCCCGCTGGCCATCATGGACTGCACCCTTTTGAGCGCCATGCGCACGGGAGCCGTGACCGGCGTAGGGGCCAAGTATATGGCCCGGCCCGATTCGGAGACGGTGGCCATGATAGGCGCGGGTGTGCAGGCACGTACTCAGCTCGAGGCGCTAAAGGTGGCGCTGCCGGGTCTGAAAGAGGCACGTGTGTTTGACATAAATCACGAGACTGCTGAGATCTATTCGGCAGAGATGGGCGAACAGCTGGCGATGGCCGTGCGGGCCGTGGACAGCGCCGAGCTGGCGGTGCGGGACGCCGACGTGGTCGTGACGGTGACGGTTGCCGACGAGCCTATCGTCAAGGATGCCTGGATGAAACCTGGCAGTTTCTTCTCGGCGGTCGGTTCGTACCAGGAAGAAGAGTTTGCCGTGGTAAGCAACTCGGACAAGGTAGTGGTGGACGGCTTGGGGCACGTACTGCACCGCGAGACGCCGGTGGTGGCGCTGATGATCGCTCAGGGGCTGATCGAGGCAGGCGAGGTCCTTGAGTTGAGCGCCATCGTTGGCGGCGCAGCGCCCGGACGCGAGACGCCAGAAGAGCGGATATTCTTCTCGCCCATCGGCATGGGAACCGAAGATGTGTGCGTGTGCAACAACGTCTACAAGCTGGCTGTCGAAAAGGGCCTTGGGACAAAACTGCAGCTCTGGGGAACTGCATAGCCTGCAAGGCTGCCAAACAACAGGGAGGTGAGAGGAATGCCAACAGCGGACGATATCTATGCCAGGATGCGGAACAGCATCCAGGAATACGACGAGGCCGAGGCGGCAGCTGCTGCCACAGAAGCCGTGGCCGCCGGTCTGAATCCAGTCGAGGCGGTGGAAAAGGGTTTTGCCGGCGCCATCCGTGAGTTGGGCGAGGCGTTCGATCGAATGGATATCTTTTTGCCCCAGCTGGTGATGGCGGCCGATGCCATGAAAGCAGGGGTAGCCGTGCTGGAAGAAGCCATGCAGGCCTCGGGGGGCAAACTGCAGAAGAAAGGCGTTGTCGTGTTGGGAACCGTCGAGGGCGACATCCACGATATTGGCAAGACCGTCGTCGGCGCGATGCTGCAGGCTAACGGCTACGAGGTTCACGACCTCGGTGTGGACGTGCCATCTCCCCGCTTTATCCAGGCAGCAGAAGATCTGGGCGCGAACGTCATCGCCCTGTCGGCGCTGCTGTCGACGACCATGCTCCACCAGCGGGATGTAACAGAACTCTTGCGCAACAAGGGACTACAGAGCAAATACTTTGTCATTATCGGCGGCGCGCCTGTCACCCAGCAGTGGGCGGATGAAATCGGTGCGGATGCCTACGCGCTTCATGCAGTCGAGGCTGTCAGAGTGCTCAACGAACGGCAAGCGGAGTGGGCGCGATGAATCTGAAAGAGGTTGTCAAGCGGGCCGAGACCGGCCCCCTGATGGAGGCCAACGACTTTCTGATGAAGCGCGTGGCTGCCGGGGTGCTCAAGCTGCAAAAGGCGTACAACATCCGCTGGGATGGCAAGACACTCGTGAATCTGGACGAGGAGATGGCCGACCGGTGCTGGGAGGCCGGCAAGCAGCTCTTCTTGCAGACCGGTGTGTACAGCATGAACAGCCGTCGCGTCATCGAGTTCTCGCCAGAAGAGGTGGAGCAGGGTCTGCGCTTTGCGCCTGCCAAGGTGCCGATGGGCCAGGGCAAAGAGGCGACGGTCGTGTACCACCGCAAGGTGGAGGATTCCCGCCCACCCTTTGTGTTTGGCGGCCCCTTTAACGCCGACGTGCACGAGAGCACCTTTGTCAAACTGAATGAGGCTTTTGCCCAGGAACGCCTGATTGATTGCCTGCTGTTCCCCGGTTACCTGAAAGAGTTGGATGGCTTGAGCATCCGGCCAGGTTCCGGGCTGTCCAGCCGGGCGGCCGTGCTTTACGGCCAGTGGGCGCGCGAAGCGGTACGGCGTGCGGGGCGGCCTGGATTGGCCATCTGCGGCCATGCAGTCATGGCGCTGAACGAGATTGCCTGCACCTCCGAGGAATGGGGCCTGCGCCAGTCCGACCCCCGGGCGATGGTGCTCATCTCGGAACTTCAGGCAGACGACGTGACCATGAGCCGGACCATGTATTATCAGGACTATGGCTGCCCGATCTACATGGCCTTCACACCCCTGGTGGGTGGATATGGAGGGGGTCCCGACGGAACCGCCATCGTCGCAGTCGCCTCATTCATCGCCGCGATCATGATGGGCGGCGAGATCGTGCATATCGGGCCGCAGCATATCAAATACAAACAACAGACCAACAACCACAGCTTGTTCTTGGGCAGTCTCGCAAACCAGGCGGTAGCGCGCAACAGCCATATCATTGCCACCACCAGTCACACAACGGCAGGTAGGCCAGGCTCGGCCCAGTATCCGTACGAGTTCTCTGCGCTGGCGCTGGCGGTAGTGCCCAGCGGCAGCAATCTGACTGGACCTCGCCCTGCGGAGCCGCTAGGCTATAACGACGTTAGCCCCCTGATGGCGCGTCTGTTCGCCGAGGTGGGCCAGGCCGCCGCCAAGTTGTCCCGAGCCGAGGCAGCACCCATCGTCGAAGCGCTGTACGAAAAGTACAAGGACAAGCTCACCTTTGCGGAGGCGCCCAAGGGCCAGCCGTTCGAAGAACTCTATGACCTGAACACACTGACGCCAACACCGGCTCACCAAGCGCTGTACGACGAGGTGAAAGAGGAACTGGTACGCATCGGCGTACCGTTGAGCTGAAACCAAAGGGTGGTGAACATGGTTCAACGGCTGATCGTTACCGTAGAAAAGTGCACCGAATGCCGGGCCTGCGAGCTGATCTGCTCCCAAGAGCATTTCGGGGTTTTCAATCTGCGTAAATCGGGCGTGCGGATCGTATCCAATTGGCCCGAGCTGGCACGGGCACGGGTGTGCATCCAGTGTGAAGATCCCGAGTGCCTGCCCGCATGCCCGGCGGAGGCACTGGTTGTGACTGAATCGGGATCGATCGCGGTGCTCCACGAACTGTGCACCGGCTGCGAGTCGTGCGTCGATGCCTGTCCCTACGACGGCATCTGGATGGATCCCCTTTCAGGATTGGCGGTCAAGTGTGACACGTGCGATGGCCAATTCGCGTGCCTGGCGGTTTGCACGGCAGGCGCCCTGAGTATAGGCGAATAGGAGTCAGTGAGATGTTCGAGTGCTATGGTAAGAAGCTACTGCGCATCGATCTGAGCACGCGGTCGGTGTCAGAAGAGCCGCTGCGGGAGCCGTTCATCCAGCGCTGGGTAGGTGGCATGGGATTCGGTGTCAAGCTCTTCACCAGCGAGGTTCCCGCGGCAGCCGACCCGTTGGGTCCCGAGAACAAGATCTACATCAGCGTGGGTCCGCTGACCGGGACGCTGGCCCCTCTCTTCGCCCAGACCTGCATTGTCACCAAGTCCCCCCTCACGGGCGGTATCATCAACACCTACGCCGGAGGGCACCTGGGAGGCAGCGTCAAGGCCACCGGCTACGACGTGATCGCCATCGAGGGGCAGGCTGAGAGCCTGGTCTACCTCCTCATCTCGCCGGCAGGCGTGCGCATTGTCGACTGCCCGGAGCTGGCCGGTGTCTCGGTGCGAGCCGCCGAGGAGGCTGTGCAGAAGGCTGCGAACGTGGAAGGCCTGCACACATTGGGCATCGGGCTGGCAGGGGAGAACTGCGTGCGGTACGCCTCGGTGATTTCCGAGACCCGCGCCTTTGGACGAGGCGGGGTCGGCGCCGTGTTTGGCTCCAAGAATCTCAAGGCGATAGGCATAGCGGGCATCGGCGACGTCGGCGTGGCAGACCTCGAGGGATTCGGGGCGGCAGTCAGCGCCGCCTACACAGCATTTGCCGAGGACCTGGCCCAGCCCTGGAGCCTTCTGGGCAGCTTTGGCCGGGTAGGTACCGGGTCGGGTATGGGGCTGATCAACGAAAAGCACGCGCTGGCAACCAAGCACCACCATTTGACCCACTTTGAACAGGCCGAACAGATCGGGGGCCAGGCAATC
>JASFLR010000426.1:0-4049 GCA_050117995.1 Anaerolineae bacterium | reverse complement strand
AGACACCAATATCATCGTGGTGGCTGCCACGAATCGGCCCGATATCCTGGACCCAGCACTGCTTCGACCCGGTCGCTTTGATCGTCGCGTTGTCCTGGACAGGCCCGATATCCGGGGGCGCAAGGGCATTCTCGAGGTGCACGTGCGCGGCAAACCTTTGGCCAAGGACGTGGAACTGGAGGTGCTGGCCCGTGGGACGCCGGGTTTCGTGGGAGCCGACATCGAGAACATGGTCAACGAAGCCGCCATCCTTGCCGCCCGGCGCAACAAGAAGGCCATTGGCATGGATGAGTTTGAAGAGGCAATAGAACGAGTCGTTGCTGGCCCGGAGCGCAAGAGCCGGCTGATCACCGACGATGAGAAACAGATATTGGCCTATCACGAGGCCGGTCATGCCCTGGTACAGCACAAACTGCCCAACTGCGATCCAGTGCACAAGGTCTCGATTGTAGCCCGGGGCATGAACCTCGGATATACTCTGGCACTGCCTGAGAGGGATCGATACCTCTACACACAGGACAAGTTCGAGGACGAGATAGCCGGCATGCTCGCTGGGCGGGCAGCGGAGGAGTTGGTCTTTACGGACAAGTGGACAGGCGCCAACGACGACCTCGAGAAAGCGACCAATCTGGCGCGCAAGATGGTCACGACCTATGGCATGAGTGAGAAACTGGGCCCGCTGACCTTTGGTGACAGAGACGAGTTGGTATTTCTGGGCCGTGAGATTGCCGAGCAGCGCAATTACAGTGATGAGATAGCTGAGGAGATTGACGTCGAGGTGCGCAGGATCATCGATGAAGGTTATCAACGCGCCCGGGCGATCTTGATCACGTACCGCCAGAAGCTGGATGCCCTGGCCCAGCGCCTCATCGAGATCGAGACCCTGGAACGTCAGGAGTTCGAGGCACTGATCGCCTAGCACCTGGGAGGCCAGGCAGCCTTGATCCCATCTCCAGCTTCAGGACAAGCGCAGATCGAGCGACATACCTAACAGGCACCTTCTCACCACGAGGAGGCGCCTGTTTTGCATTCAGAGCCGGGACAGGAGGATACGAGTGAGCAAATTGACCGAGGTCACCAGAGATGGACTGGGAGAGCATGTCGCGGGGTTGATGGAGCAGACCGGGGTGCCCGGCGTTGCCGTTGGCATCCACCACAGAGGCGAATCGATCGCGTGTGGATATGGTGTGACGAGTATCGAGCATCCCCTGCCAGTCAGCGACGATACGCTGTTTCAGATCGGCTCGATCACCAAGACCTTTACCGGAACAGCCATGATGCGTCTGGTTGAACAGGGATCGCTGGATCTGGACGCCAAGGTGCAGAGCTACCTACCGGAATTTCGGGTGGCGGACGAGATGGCTAGCAGCGAGGTCACAGTCCGGCAGCTTCTGACCCACGAGGGTGGTTGGGCAGGTGACTTTTTTCGCAGCACAGGCGCCGGAGATGACGCCATTGCCCGGTACGTGACCGACATGGCTGACTTGCCACAACTTGCGCCCGTCGGCACGCAGTGGTCCTATAACAATGCCGGGTTCAGTGTGGCGGGCCGCATTATCGAGGTGATAACCGGCAAGCAATTTGAGACAGCACTCGAGGAGCAGGTTTTTGAACCTCTTGGCCTCGAGCATTGCTTCTTCAATGCTGGAGACGTAATGACCCATAGCTTTGCTGTGGGACATAGTGTAACCGCAGGGAAGGCACAGGTTGCGCGTCCATGGGCGCTGGAACGAGCCATCTATCCCGCCGGCGGCATCATATGCCCCGTGAAGGATCTCTTGCGCTATGCGCGCTTCCACCTGGGAGATGGCCGTGCAAAAGACGGCACGAGGCTTCTTTCACCCGAATCCCTGTCCCTGATGCACTCCCCCAAAGTTGCCGTGTGGGAGGGAGAAGCATGGGGGCTCGCATGGAGCATCCTGGATGAGCTGGAGGGAGCCCGACAGGTGCGTCACGGTGGTGGTACCAAAGGCCAAATCTCGTCTTTGGTACTGATACCGGAACATGACCTAGCAATCGCCGTCTTGACCAATGCCGACCAGGGTGGCGTAATCACTGACGAGGTACGCCGTTGGGTGCTGAGGGAACTCTTGGGGCTGGAAGCTCCAAAACCTGAACCGATAGAAGCCGAGGAAGAGGAATTGGGTGGATATGCAGGACGCTACCGTGGATACTTCACCAACCTGGAATTGGGCATCCTTGCCGGGAGACTGGTGGGGCAGGTGACCTACAAGCGCGGCTTTCCCAACGAGGATGTGCCTCCTTCGCCTGCACCGCCGCCGATGTCGGTTGCCCCTTGTGGTAAGGACCGGCTCCTGGTATTGGATGGCCCTGCCAAGGATGCAACGGGCGACGTGATCCGCCGAGCTGACGGCTCGATTGGCTGGCTGCGATTCAGCGGACGGCTCCACAACAGGGAAGAGCCAGCATCCTGAATCGCCTGGGATCCAGTCGACGTCCAGCGGCAAAAGTCGGAGAAGTGCCAACTGTCGACGGTTGCCAGAACGGAGAGAGCATATCAACCAAAATCACGGAGGGGTCATGTCTTTTGCCAAACGGATCGGGCAGCTGAGGGCTGAAGGGGCCTATGCGGTACTCGCAAAGGCGCAAGCACTTGAAAACCAGGGCCGGGATATCATCCACCTCGAGATAGGCCAGCCGGATTTCGAGACCTATCCCCACATCGCCATGGCGGGAATTCGCGCTATCGCAACAGGCAAGACTCGATACAACCCACCTTCTGGCATCCCGGCCCTGCGCAGCGCGTTGGCAGAGGACTACTCCCGGCGGCGGGGCATACCGGTTGGACCTGAGGAGGTCGTCATTGCTCCCGGCACCAAGCCGCTGCTGCTGCTGCCCATGCTGGCCCTGCTGGAGGCGGGTGATGAGGTACTCTACCCGGATCCCGGCTTTCCCAGCTACGCGGCAGCGATTGGGCTGACTGGTGCAACGCCAGTGCCAGTGCCCCTGATTGAGGAACAGGGCTTTGACCTGGATCTAGCGGCCTTTGACGCAGCGCTGAGCCCGCGCACCCGCATGATCCTCCTCAACTCGCCCAGCAATCCTACTGGCGGGATCCATTCGCCAGAGACCCTGACCCACGTCGCTGCAGCAGCCCGACGCCAGGACCTGTGGGTGCTAAGCGACGAGATCTACACCCGGCTGGTCTACGAGAGCGAGGCACCGAGTATCGCCTCCCTGCCGGGCATGCTCGAGCGGACCATCATCGCCGACGGCTTTTCCAAGACATACGCCATGACCGGGTGGCGGCTGGGCTTTGGAATCATGCCAAAGCCGCTTGCCGAAAAGCTCGATCTGTTACTGACTCACTCCGTTGGGTGCAGCGCCACCTTTACCCAGTTTGCCGGGCTGGAGGCAATCCAGGGACCGCAGGAGCAGGTAGAAGCTGTCGTAGCCGAGTTTCGCCAGAGGCGCGACCTGATTGTCTCCGGACTGAATGCAATCCCCGGCGTCCAATGCTCGACGCCGCGGGGTGCGTTCTATGCCTTCCCCAATATCCAAGCCTTTGAACGTTCCTCAACAGATCTGGCGGACCTCCTTCTGGAGGAAGCCGGTGTGGCTGTGCTTCCGGGAACAGCCTTTGGACGATGTGGCGCCGGCTACCTGCGGCTCTCGTACGCCAATTCCATGGAGAACATTGAGGAGGCTCTCAGTAGATTGGGTGACGCGCTGGCAGCCCTCCGTTGAGCGAACCGCTGCCCGCACTCTCCGCGTGAGCGCCAGACAGACATTTTGAAAGCCCCTTGCTGAACGGTGGCCGATGATGTACAATGAGGGCGCAGGATCTGAGTGAGAGTGAGGTGAGACGTGTACGGATGAGCTGGATTCAACTGAGAGAGAATCGGGAACGGGTACTCGAGACGCTGTCGGCCGGACACGCGAATGAGGTGGTGATGTGTCAGGCCACGGCGTTCGATGAACTGGCAGCCGCGATGCATACCTTCGGCTATTGGGACCAGTTGGCAGCGATAGAGGCGGAACTGGACAAGGACGAGGACGATGTGCCCAACAAGCTGCTGGTACGTGAA
>JASFLR010000425.1:0-4052 GCA_050117995.1 Anaerolineae bacterium | reverse complement strand
TCCCAGGTAGCCGCGCGCGCTATCGACCAGGAACTGGATTCTTCCTGCCAGGAAGGAAAGACGTGACATAAAGGTGGTTGCCAAGAGAGCCGCAAAGGCGATCAGGATGAACCAACGTCCCAGTCCTCCCCATGCCTTGACCAGCCCCACGCGCAGTCTGGCAATCGGTCCTTCTGCTGCGGCGCCAAAGTGAAAGTGGATCAGGACGCCGATGGTGCCGATGAGGACCAGGACACCACTGATGATTCCCAGCGTTTCTCCATAGCGCGTGACATAGTGGCTGATGTTGGTAGTGGCGTCAGCTTGGGGCAAGAGGGTTCCAAGGAACGCACCGCCAATCGCAAGTGCTGCACCGACGCCGATCAACAAGGCCACACTCAGATTGCCCAACCACGACAGCGACTTGGATGGTTTGGTCAGGAGGAGTAGGCCCATCAGCAACGAGAAGCCAAGCAGCAGGGCGCGAGCCGAGTCTCCCTCACTCAATGCCTCTACCAGGGGAACCAGTAGCTTTGAACTGATGACAGTGTGAAAGACCACGACCGTGACGTACCCCACGGTGGCGCCCACAAAGAGGTGCTCGGCTAGGCGATAGAGAACGTTGTCTCCAAGCAGGTAGCTAAACACAAAGAGGGTCAGGATGGCGGCTACCAATGTGCCTGTCAGGTCGACCAGACTAGTATCCATCAGCGTTCGCTCCTGCTTCCGCGCCGTGTCAGGTAGACCACATTGCCGGCTAGAAGGACCAGAACAAACAGGAGCTGCCCTGCCAGCTGGGAATCCAGGCGAGCAGCTGTGCTATTTGTGGGTATGCTCTGGTCGCTCGTTAATGCCTCGTAAGTCACTGCATCGGGCACGCCACCGACTATGCCAGCCAATTGCCTTGCCTCAGTTTCATAGTATGGGCGTGCATAGGGGATGACCGCGGCGCTTGCGCCGGTCGCCAGGGGAATCGAGTACGGCGTGCCTGCCTGCTCGATCCACCAGCGTAGCGTATCCTGGGTCGCTGCCAGTTCGATGATCAGAGAAAAGTCCCGAGTCGAATCCAGCCCCTGCATCACCGGCAAGTCGCTCAACCGCGTTCCGTAGAAATCGCGCGGCAGGGAGGTCGACACCGAAAGGCCCAAGAGCCGAACTGCCGCGGCCTGTCCCGGAAGGTAGCCTAAATTCGCGTAGCGTTCGCCGTAGCCGTCGGCATAGCTGGGTCGGTCGGCGCTCAACTCCTGGAGCAAAGACTCGGCGGTGGCCGGTCCGGCTGGTAAGAGGCTTACGATGACCACATTGGCTTCCTGGTCCATCAGGTGCCCGATCAAGGCTCTGGCAATGACATCCATCTCGCCACGGGTAGTTGGATCGTAGTCAAAGGCCACCAGCACAGGATCGCCACTTTCCAAAGAGCCTATCGTGTCACTCATAGCCACAGTTGCTGCCGTGGACTCGATGGTCCGCTCCAGAAGAGGTTCCCCCATGATGATCGGCAGCGCGACAACCAAGATCAGGAGTCCGTAGATGATCCAACGTGCTATCTCTGGCAGTACATAGGCCCTGGGGCTCTCGATCTCCTTGGGTGCAGCCTCCGGCGGGCGGCCTACCACGTTGGCAAAGAGCTTGGCCTCGGGCGAGTCTTCAATCGCCAGATCTGGTGATTCAGCAGCAGAAATGGCACGTGGTTGGGCAATAAGCATCTCCACGGGCAGGACGCCCGGGATACCTGCCAGGAGTCCAGTCTCCTCAACTCCTGCACCAGGGGCCGAGGGTGGGATCTCGATCTCTTCACCTTCTTCGCGGAGTTCGGTGGGCTTTAGTGCCAGCAACCACCGGGGTATTTCTGCCGGTGCCAAGCCCTCATCGGGCTCAATCTCGGAGCGAACCAGCCACTCGGGCAGCTCGCCATCAACCATCGTTTCTTCGATGATAGCTGCTGCAGCGTCTGGATCCTCAGCCTGAAGCTCTGCCAGCCAACCAGGAACTGCCGGGCCCAGGGCAGCTTCCACGTCGTCAGGTAGCTTGGGAAGCCGTCTGTCCTCAGCTACCTCATCCTCATCCGGTAACTCGAGCGCTTCAGCGAGCTGGATCTCCTCAGTGGGAGGTTCGAGCTGCTCCACACGGTCAGGGAATTCCTCCTCATCTACAATGTCAATGGTAGGTAACGGGAGCTCGTCTTCTGATTCTTCTTGCACCGGCTTGAGCGCCGCTACCCAGTCAGGGAGTTCGCCCTCTTCGATCTCGATCTCGGGCGGCGATGGCTCGTCCTCTTCATCCTCATTAGGACGGAGATCAGCCATCCAGTCGGGGAGTTCGCCCTCTTCATCCTCGGTAGGACTGAGGTCAGCCATCCAGTCGGTAATTTCGCCTTCTTCGATCTCAAGGACCGGTGCCGCTTCCTCTGATTCTGCTTCTTCCTCTGGTTCTTGGAGGTTAGTGAGCCATTCTGGGAGCTCGTCCTCTTCCCCCTCAGAGACCGGCGTGGGCTGGGCTTCCTCGGGCTGCGCTAGAGTCTCCTCTTCCACAGGCTCGGGCTCCCTTTCCCTGCGGTCACCTTCTACTTCAGCAGTTCCTGCTTCGGCCTCCTTGTCTGCGGGCACGAGCTTGGTTAGCCAGCCAGGTGGTTCTTCCTTATCTGGCGTGCGGGGCTCGGCCTCACGCTCCTCGTCGGCAGCGGTGGGCACGAGCCTGGAAAGCCATCCTGGTATCTCATCCTGCGTTCTGGTTTCGGCTTCGGGAGGATGGGGTTCAGCAGCTGGCTCACCCATCGGAACGGGCTCCCCAGGCTCTGGTTCTGCATCGTACTCATCCGATGTCGATGCAACCGGAGTCTCCGTGCTATCTGACTCGGGCCCTGTTAGCCATTCGGGCACGGCCTTTTTGTCCTTTGGAGGTTCTTCTTTGTCCTCCGGTATTGAGGCACGCAAGTCGCGCAACCAGTCGGGGACTTCGCCACTGTCTTCTGCAGAGTCAGAGGCATCCTCTGTGTCTTTGTCAGGCAGGCTGGCACCCAGCTCGTGCAACCAGCCAGGTATCTCGTCATCCGGTTCCGAACCGGTGTCGCCTGCCTCAACCTGCTCGCCAGCAGGGTTCTTGGTGGGCAGGGACAGCCCTTTGATTGTAGGTGCCGTTTCCGCATCCTCAGGCGGGGAAACGGCAGTTGGCAAGCGCGCGCCACAGTGGCTGCATAACACGTTCTGGGCCAGGTTCAGGGTCTCGCATCGAGGGCACTCGATGTGTGTCTCAGGACCCAGGTCTTCTCCGCACTCGTTGCAGAACCTGCTCCCACTCCAGTTGGCAGTCCCGCAATTGGGGCAGTATATCATTTCAGCCTCACTTCGATCAAGCAACGCGAAATCAGCAGACGTGACCTAATCACTGTAAGGACGCTCCACGCCCAGCAGCAAACGGATACCGGTGAGCACAGCACCCAGGGCTACTCCCAACAAGATTCCTCTGATTCCAGCCATCGCAGGCACATCCAGGATCCAGTCCTTAAGCTTGGGCAAGACGGGGACCAGGCCCAAGGTTACCTGCCCAAGTAGCACTATGATGACCACGATCAGCATCACGGCTGATTCCAAATTCCGGATGCGCAACATGCGGTATCCGGCTGTGATGATGAAAAAGACGAGCAGGGCAGACAGAGATGCCTGGATCGGTGCCTGGATGTTCTCGAATATCCACTGCACGACCGGCTGAGATGGCCCGGAGGCGCGGTCCGGCAGTGCGGGCAAGCCAACCGTAAGGACGATAAACATGACAGCGATGAGGACAAAGCTGTATAACCTGCCTGGCTGAGCTTCCTGGATCTTGCGACCGTGAACGCGCAGTACGTTGATCACGCCCAGGATCAGAGCAAAGGCGGCGATAATCACCGCTGTATCGATCAAGTATATCCCGATGGCATCGATGGCAAATTGCGTGCTGAATAGAGAAAGCAGGACGTAGAGCCCGACTGAGATGGCAACGGCGGTAGGCAGAATTCGTTTCAATCCAGCCATGTTAGGCTCCTTGCTCTCACAGGAAGATCTTCAGGGCTGTGGCGACCAGTATCCCTGCTGCGA
>JASFLR010000424.1:0-4069 GCA_050117995.1 Anaerolineae bacterium | reverse complement strand
CAGAGGTCGTATAGCGGATGGGCATCTCCCACCCTGCAAAGGGGGCGAGCTTGGCATCTGCTTGGACGTGCGTGTCATGGAGTACCGTCTGCCTGAGCAGGGTCTCGGCTGGCTCCTCCCAGGCAAATGCCGGCACCGGCTCCAGGCCGCCGGGCGCCTTGGCCCGTGCCCTTTGCCCGATCCAATAGGGCTTGTGGAATGCCCAACCCGTTTCACCGCTTTCACCGTCCTCCTTGCCAAACGACTCGAGGGCGGGCGGTCTGCATTCCCAGTCATCAGCCAATTGGTGCAACAGCCTGCGGACGATAACCGGGCCGGGTGCCTTGGCGTACCAGTCATCGTCGTCCATGTGCACATAACCGTCAGACAGGGCGCGCAGCCAGTGTGCCACCCGTGATTCGACCGACTTGGGGATCAGCAACTGGAAAAGTGTGGTTGCCTCACCAGGTCGCTTCAGCACGCCGCCGCTTATTGGGCTGCCATCCGGTTTGAGAACCCAGGTAGGCTGGCTCTGGCCTGGACCGAGGGCATATACGTCGTTCGTCATCGCCACGTTGCAGAAGCCGCGAGCGTGCGTGCCCTCGATCTCGATGATGTCCCAGTCACCACCCGGATCCTTCGTTGGCTTGTACATGAAATAGTGGTGTGGGTAGCCGCTCGGGCAATAATCAGCCTCAAAGCCAGCCCCGCAGGCCAGCTCGACGACGTCCCGCTTGGCTTCCTCCAGCACGTCAAAGTCGACCTTTGCCCGGTACACCGGCCCGTAGCGTCCTGCGTAGGCATAGGGCTTTGTGGATTGTAGTAGCCGGGCAATGATCTCGCCCAAACGCTCGATCTCCGGCTCTCGAAAGCCCCGCTGCGTGATCCACGGTGTACCCAGCCGGATGCCACTGGGGTTGCGCGCGCTCCGGTCGCCCGGGATCGTATTGCGATTGAGGACGATACCCGCCATATCCAGGATGCGGGCAGCGGTGTCGCCCATCAACGGTGTGCCCCTTTTGCCATCGGGACTCACGCCAAACTTTGCCCGGATGCTCTTGCAGTCCGCCAGGAGCATATGCGTGTTCGTACCGCCGTAGGGAATGCGCAGACCGCGCCGTTCCAGCTCGGCAGCCAGGTGCGACGCGTTCTTTACTACCACAGACTGCAGTTGTGCAAACTCGGGCGTGGCTGCCAGCTCGAAAGCCACCGCCATTCCCGCGATGGCGTTGACGTGGGGACCGCCCTGCTCGCCGGGAAAGACCGCGGTGTCGACCTTTCGGGCCAGCTTCTTGTCCGTCGTCAGGATGCACGCTCCACGCGGGCCGTAGAGCGTCTTGTGCGTGGTAAAGCTGATGGCATGTGCGTGTCCCACGGGGCTCGCCACTACCCCCGCTGCCACCATCCCAGCGATATGCGAGATATCTGCCAGCAGGTAGGCGCCGACCTCATCGGCGATCTGGCGGAAGCGAGCCCAGTCTGGCATCCATGGATAGGAGGTGTAGCCGGCTATGATCATCTTGGGCTTGTGCTGGCGGGCCAGTTCCTCGATCTCGTCGTAGTCCAGGCGCTCGTTTTCCTCGTCGATGCCGTACGAGACGATATTGTAGAGCTTGCCCGAGCGATTGGCCGGGCTGCCGTGCGTCAGGTGACCGCCATGCAGCAGGTCCATGCCCATCACCGTGCTACCCGGGGTAACCAGCGCGGCATAGATGGCATTATTCGCCGGGGAGCCTGACAGCGGTTGCACGTTGGCCCAGATCTCCTCCGGCGGAACCTCGTCGGTAGCAAATGCCTCGGCGGCCCTTCGCTGCGCCAGTGACTCTAGGACATTCACATACTCGACGCCCCGATAGTACCGGCGATCCGAGTAGCGACGGAAGTAGGCCAGCTGCCATTCATAGTCCAGGATCTCCTCTTCCGTTTCGCCGTGGATGCTGGGATCGGGGTAGCCCTCGGCGTAGATATTCTGGAATACCGAGCCCAGTGCCTCGCGCACCGCCTCTGGGGCCTGGCTTTCAGACGGGATGAGGATCAGCTTTCGCCCCTGCCGCTCGGCCTCGTAGCGTATGAGGTTGGCAACAGCGGGATCCAGCGAGTCCAGGCTACTCTGGAAGAAACTCAGCATCACACACCTCCTGCGTTCATGGCGAGGGAGCCGGCGACGGGCCTTGCTCCGCCGCCAAGAGTGTATCAGCGATGGCTCGAAAAGTCAAAAGGAAATAGGGCGACCTGGTCAAGCCGCCCTCTGTGCCCAGTATCTGTTGCTAGCCGTCGGTCACTAATCGTCCAGCTCTAGATAGCGCTCCCAGACGGCAGCCGAGAGCTCGCGCGCCCTGGCTGCGATCGCCTCCTCATCCAGTGTCAGCAGCTTTCGGTCGCGCATCAGCCACTTGCCGGCAACCATCGTCGCCGTCACTGCGCTGGCCTCAAAGCCAAACAGGATATGCCACGGAAGATTGCCAGCCGTGAGCTGGGTGAAGGGATGGTAGTCTACCAGGATGAGGTCCGCGCAGGCACCGGGCGCAATCTCACCAAGGGCAGCATCAGGCCAAAAGACCCCTGCCAGCGCCGCGTTGTTGGTCACTGCCATCTTTATGATGTCATAGCCGTTGCCCCGCCGGGGATCGCCGTGCCACAGCTTGTGCACCAGGTAGGCTGCCTTCCATTCGGCCCACATGTTGTTGGAGAACCCATCGTTGCCCATCGCCACCTTGATCCCACCGCGCAACATCGTCTCCACCGGCGCTACGCCGACCGCATTGTTCATATTGGATCGTGGCTGGTGTGTCACCCAGGTACCCGTGTCGCGCAGGATCTCCATCTCCCACGCGTCCACGTGGACGCAATGAACCAGAATGCTCTTGGGACCCAGGATGCCAGCATCGTGCAGCCGCTCGACTACACGCTTTCCGCTCCTACGCAGGCTGTCCTCCTGGTCCGAAATACCCTCCGCCGCGTGGATGTGAAAGCCAGTGTTCAGCCCCTGCGCAGCCGCCACGCAGTTGACCAGCGTCTCATCCGATAGCGTCAGTGAGGCATGCAACCCGAATGAGGCAGCCAGCAGCGGGTTCTCCAGCTCCTTGACAGCTCGCAGGAAACGTACGTTCTCGGCGATCCCTGCACTTGCCTCGTCCATCCCGTTGCGATCGGTCACCTCGTAGCACAGGCTGGCGCGCAGCCCCGACTTGGTCACCGCGTCAGCTATCTGATCCAGGCTGCCTTCCAGCGCCGCGGGACTGGCGTGATGGTCGATTAACGTGGTGGTTCCATGCTTGATGGCATCCACCAGGCAGACCAGCGCACTGTACTTTACGTCCTCCTCCAGCAGCGCCCGGTCCAGCCGCCACCACAGCTTTCCCAAAATCTGGGGAAAGTCGCTCGGGGCATCGCCCGGTATGCCCATGCCCCGGGCAAAGGCGCCGTAAAAGTGCGTATGGCCGCAGATATTGCCCGGCATGACGAGCTGCCCGCCAGCATCGACGACATCTTCCTGCGGATAGGCCGCTGCCAGCTCGCTTTCAGGTCCCACATCGGTTATCAGGCCGCCATCGACGCGCACCGCGCCGCCTTCAATGAGCTCGTTCTTCTCGCCAAAAGTCACGATCCGCCCGTTAGTGATCAGCATAGCCATGCCTCCTGCTCGCAAACCGGGTACCGCCCATCCAACCCGCTTCCCAAGCTCCCTTGCTTTACTCTTCCTCTCGTACACCGGCCATCAAGAGCCCGAGCTGTTCTGCCGTCGCCTCTTTGCCATCCACCACACCCATGATCTGCCCCTCGTAGATCACGGCAATGCGGTCCGAAAGGGCCATGATCTCGTCCAGGTCCTCCGAGATCAGCAGGATGGCCAGTCCTTCCTGGCGTTGCTCCAGTAGCAGGGCGTGGATATATTCGGTGGCGCCAATGTCCACGCCGCGCGTGGGTTGCGCAGCGATCAGCACCCGTGGATTGCGGGATAGCTCGCGCGCCACCACGGCCTTCTGAATGTTGCCGCCTGACAGGCTCTTGATCGTGGTCTCCCGGGAGGGTGTCTTGATCCGGAATCGCTGGATCAACTTGTCAGCATACTCGGCGATGATCTTCAGAA
>JASFLR010000423.1:0-4073 GCA_050117995.1 Anaerolineae bacterium | reverse complement strand
GCCAGAGGCAGCAGCAGACGGAACACAATGGGGTGCACGTGCATGTGCATGTGGCTGTCTACGTGAGACAGGGGCAAGCCCGTCGTGGCAAATCGCTCAAACTGGGCCTCCAACTCGGCAGCCAGTTCTGCCTGGGCGGCGCAACTGAACACGTACCGCAGGCCAGCAGGCAATGGCTCAGCAGGGAAGATGCCGTCGCGGTCGACGATGTGCGGGATATGATCCGGGTGCTGCGCAGCCCGCCCGCCAGCCACTACCACGTGCAGGCCGACAGCGAGCGCAGGCGCCTCCCGCGCCATGGCCACTGCTTCGTCCACGGCGTTGCCGGTCACCATGAGGCTGGTACTGGTGAGGACGCCCTGCCGGTGGGCGCGCATGATGGCCTGGTTGACACTTTGCGAAGCGCCAAAGTCGTCGGCATTCAGGATGACCTGTATCATTGCATCACCCCGATCCTCCGGTCCTACTCTACCTGCAGCCTGATCTGCGTGATCTCACTCTGCGTAGAAGGCGATGCCCAAGACACCCGAGCCTGCGTGGGCGCCCATTACGGGCGTGAACTCGGTGATGTAGAGCTCGGCGCAGTTGAACTGATCCTCGATCTGCTCCCGCAGCTCCTTGGCCTCATCCAGCGCGTCTGCGTGGAGGATGGCGACATGTAGCGGGCGACTGCCGACCCTGCGAGCCATCTCCTGCAGCATTAGCTGGACTGCTCTGGACATGGTACGCGGCTTGGCAAAGGCGGCTACCTCTCCGTCAGCGACGTATACAATAGGTTTGATCTTGAGCATCGTGCCGAGAAAGGCCGCGGCTCCGCCAATGCGCCCGCCCCGGTGCAGATACTCGAGGGTATCGAGGGCGGCAAGAACGTGCACCCGGCGAGCAATCTCCTCGGCGCGCGCTACGACCTCATCAAGTTCTGCGCCCGCCGCAGCGGCACGAGCCGCCTCGAGGACCACGAATCCCTGGCCCATGGCGACGGATCGGGAATCAACGAGGCGGATCGGTATGCCGTCCACGAGCTGGCAGGCTGTGGAGGCAACGGTGAAGGTGGCACTTAGCTCGGTCGGCAGGTGGATCGAGACGATGCCTGATGCATCCTGGGCAGCCATGGCGTAGACCCGCAGAAAGTCTCCGGCGGATGGCGCTGCTGTGGTGGGCAGGACCTTGCTGGCGCGCTGCCTGCGATAGACCTCGCCGGGTGTGATGTCTACCCCATCTCGATAGGTCCGGCCGTTCAAGTTCAGCAGGATGGGCACTACCTGGATACCTAACTGCTGAACCAGGTCGGCTGGAACAGTGGCGCTTGAGTCAGTTACGACCAAGACATTGCTCATTTTCTGCCCTTTGCCGCTGCCGCCTCAGCCTGGGGTGCAGTTGTTCTGCATCCGCTGACGATTCGGGTAGACCGAATGCCAAGACGCTGTCGATCGCTGACCACGTGGCGGCAGGATTCCGCCCGCTTCTCCATTACTGGGAGTGCCGGTTGGCACGTCGCTGGCCCCCACCCAGTAGGTCAGCAGGCTGGCTAGAATGCTGGCGACGACCAAAATCAGAACCAAAAGAATGAGTACGACTCTTGGCCGGGTCCTCGACATTTCTACAGCTCTCTCCGATGTAGTTGCTAGCGGGAACTCCCGCCAACGCATCTCTATTGTACAGCAATGCCGTCAAAGGCGGAGGAGTAGGAGGTAAAGAATAGCTACTGGCAGGTGAACAAAGGTCAATGAGGCAGCCGAGGAGGGCGGCGGTCAGGCAGGGCGGAACCAGTAACCGACGCCGTACTCGGTCAGTATGTACTCGGGGTTATGGGGGTCGCTTTCGAGCTTGTTGCGCAGCCGGCTGATATAGCTCTTGAGATAGGATATCTCGTCCGTGTACTCCCGACCCCAGACCCGCGCGAGCAGTGCTTCGTGGGTCATGACGCGTCCAGCATTGCGGACCAGATGGTATAGCAGGCGATACTCGGTGCCGGTCAGGGGCACTGAATGCCCGCGCACGCTGAGCTCGCGCCGGGCAAAGTCCAAGTGGATATCGCCACTGGTGAAGGGGTGCTCCTGGGCAAGGGGGAGACTCTGTGCGCGCCGCAGCACAGCTCGAACTCGAGCCAGCAGCTCAAGGTGACTGAAGGGCTTGGTGACATAATCGTCAGCGCCCAATTCCAGCCCCTGGACCTTGCTGAGCTCGTCGTCTCGGACGGTGAGCATGATGACCGGCACGTCGGAGAAGACGCGGATGGACTTGAGTACCTCGAGCCCGCTCATGTCAGGAAGTCCAATGTCCAGCAAGACTACGTCGGGGCGCTCCTGCTCAAGAAGCTCTAGGGCCTCCGGCCCCTCCTCGGCGCTGATGATCTCCCAGGCAGGCTGCTGCATACGGAAGCTCATGGAGATGACCTTGATGACGTCCGGCTCGTCGTCTACAATCAAGATTCTCATGAATGCCCCTCTTCCATCGCTTTGGGCAACTGGAAGCAGAAGGTGCTTCCTTTGCCGACCTGACTCTCCACCCAGATGGAGCCACTGTGCAACTCGATCATCTCCCGGGCAATGTAGAGTCCCAGGCCCAATCCAGAGCGGGTTTGGCGACTGCCTACCACGTAGAACTTTTCAAAGATGTGGCCCTGGTGTTCCTCCGGGATGCCTGGGCCGTCATCGGTCATACATACCTGGAGGTGGCGTGGGGTATCTGAGATACGGATTAGGATATTCCCCTGCTTGGGCGTATAGCGGATGGCATTTGACAAGATGTTGGTGACTGCCTGCTCGATGCGCCGCCTGTCTACGGGCACGGTGCTGATAGATTGGGGGAGTTGTAGCTGCACCGTCTGGCCCCTTCTGTCGCTCAGAGGCTTTAGTGTCTCCGCGGCCTTGGTCACCAGGGAGGCGAGATCGGTAGGCTGTCTAGATAGGGTGATCTGACCCGCCTCAAGCTTGGTTATCTCCAGGAGGTCGCTGACAAAGGCCTCCAACCGGGCCACGTGGTGCCTGATGGTTCCCATCAGTTCGGCCTGGTCCTCAGTTGACCCGTTCCCATACGTGTCCAGCAGGTCCACTGAGGTCTTGATGCAGGTCAGGGGGGTGCGGAGCTCGTGGGACACCGCAGAGATGAACCCACGCTGGAGTTCGTCGAGGGAGCGGAGACGGGATACCTGCTGCCGCTCGCGCTCGTACAGGCGCGCGTTGCGAATAGCCAGGGCTGCCTCATGCCCCAGAGCCTGAAGGAAGTCGAGGTCCTGCTGGGTGAATGCCTGGCGCTTACTATAGGCCACATCGAGCAGGCCCAGTGGCTCTTCGTCAAGGGTTAGCGGTATGTTGACCATGGAGGCGGCCGCGGTACCGACACGGAAGCCGTCCAGGGCGGTTGGCATGCCGGGAAGGTGTTGATGCGGGTCGCCAACTGGGCGCGGAAGGTCACTGGACAGGATAGCTGCGATGACGCTGTCGTCCGCAGGCCACTGCTGGTCTGCTAGAGAAGCTACGTCCACGCCGGCGCCGGCAGCGATAGACAGGTACTGACCGGTCTCGTCCAGTAGGGCGATTGTGGCCCATTCCGCGCCGAGTAGAGCTCTTGGCGCCTCAACGACGGTCTGCAGGGTGAGGTGCAGATCCAGGGTGGTGTTGAGTGTCTGGAAAAGAGAGTTGAGAGCCTGCAGCCTCTGAGCCAGCGCCCGCTCGCGCTCGGTCTCGCTGTGCTCGCGGCGCAGCTGTTCCAGCAATAGACCGCATAGTACAGCTACAACCAGAAGGAGCATGCCCTTGGCTGCCACGATATACTGCGCGGGCGGCGAACCAAGAGTTGCTGGGCTGAAGTAGCAGGCGCCGACATAGATCAAGCTGATGACCAGGCTGACGGTGAGCGTCCGGGCCAACTCCAGTTGGAAGGCTGCGCCGATAATGATAAAGACGTATAGCACAAAGAAGCTGGAATGGTAGCCGCCGGTGAGGTACACAGCTAGCGTGGCGAGTATCGTGTCCAAGGCCAAGTAGTTCAGCGGCCGTCGTAGCCAGTTTACATAGTGGGAAAGCAGGTAGAGCAATCCATCGTAGGCCAGCAGGAAAAGCGCAGCGTGG
>JASFLR010000422.1:0-4085 GCA_050117995.1 Anaerolineae bacterium | reverse complement strand
GCATTGGTAGACCCAGCGCGGACGGCTGTGCGCAGTTCCCATGCCTCATGGACCCGATCAGCTACCCATGTCTCGTCGGGAACATGATCTCGGGAAAAGATCCGAACAGCAATCGCGCTATCAGCATCCCACAGGCCAATCGCCGAGAAGCTGCCACAAGTGACCCGCACCCAAGTGCCCGATGGCATCTCGGGCAGCTCGCGCACGTGGTTGCGGTATACCCACGGGTGTCCTTTGCTCAAGCGTGGCTTCAGGAATGGCGGCAGTTCCAGTACAACCATGCGCTTCTCCATCATGGTTCTGACGATCCAGCCAGCCCGACATGGTAGATTGGGCTATCACCCACTTTGGTGAGGTCAAACCATTGCCGCCACTCTTCCTTGAAATCTGTCATATAGGTCGACAGGTCTGAGTTGCTTGCGACCAGGTCATAGACAAGGTCATCCCAGGTGAGATTCTTGCCCCTGGGCACGTTCACGACGAGGCCAGGATATAGGTTTCTGATGTGGTCCCGATACCAGATGAAAGCAAGCATCGGGCCGCTGACCACACGCACGTCAGATCTCATGCCTTCAGCATAGACAGCATACCACAGGGCAAAGGTAGGCTGATCAGCCCGGACAATGATGAGGCTATCCTGCGGGACGGTCTCGAGCACCTGCTCGAAGTAGATGCGCGATTCCCAGTCATCATCCGGATCGACCGCCTGCCAGTGCAATGCCAGGGAAACAGCTGGCAGCAGGATCAAGATCGTGAGAGCGAGGCGCTGCCAGATCTTTCGTTGCCGGCGCATCATGCCCAGCAAAAGGTAGACCCCCTCGCCCCACCACAGAGCCATCAACATCACGACTGGCAGGAGATACATGTATGAATCGGACGTATCGTAAAAGAAGGCATATGTGCCTACCAGTGATGCCCAGGTGACTGTAAAGAGAAAGAACCGCCGCTGACGCTGCCACTGTCCCCAGGCCCCGATAAGCGCAATGGCCAGGCCCCACCAGCCGAACTGGCCGCCAAGCAATTCGGCCCATTCAGAAACGCGACCGGCTATCTCGCTGGTCTCCAGGCCAAAGACGAACTGCTGGTACTGCTCGCCGCTGACCACCCATAGAAAACCGTCCCACGTCTGCGGATTGCCCCAATTCATGGGTGGGCGATGCCTTGCTGCCAGCGGCAGGTAGGCATAGACACTCAGCCCAACGACAAAGAGCACGACTGCAGGCAGCAGCGTCCTGAAACGCAGCCAGCCGCGGCGATCGGGCCACAGATACACGAGGGCTGCCGGCGCACAGAAAACGATGGTCAGATGATTGCCCAGCGCCAATCCCAGGGTCAGCCCAGCCAACCACAGATAGAGGTCATGCTGCTCGGCGCGCCAGCGAACAAGCAACCAGACCAGGAGGACTGAGAAAAGCATCAACAAGGCATACACTTCTGCGATCACTGCCTGCGACCAGAGCAGTGAAGAGAAGGCCAGCGTCAGGGCCGCGAGTGCAGGAAGAAGAAGGGGAGATCTATCTGCCGGGAGCATGCGCCGCGCGACAGAGAAAAAGAGTCCGACCGCAAGGGCAGCACACACCGCCGATAGCAGATTGACACGATAAGCAATCGAACCGACCGGCAGATGGCTGGCGAGCCAGGCCAGAAGGACGTAGGTTGGATAGCCCGATGGATGTGGCACGCCCAGGGTGCGGGCTGCTGCGATCAGATCGCCCCCGTCAGTGCCAAAGTTCGCGTTGGTGAGATCTGGTGCAAGAGTTGCCAGGTACACCACGAGCGACAAGACTGACACACCTGCTGCCAGCCAGCCCGGCCTCTGTGACAGCGAGGAAGCGACCCCGGAAAGCCCGTGTTCAATTCGCGTGACCGTCTCTTTACTCGCCACCCGCAGCACCTCCCAACTCTGGAATTATACCACGCAGGATGAATTCCACCAATTCCACGCGATTGCTCACGCAGAAGCTTTACAGCAAGGAAGATCCCCAGTGTCCGACACGATTCACCCGTTTTGCATTCTTGTACAAGATCGATTATAATGCCTGCCAGTTACAAAGCTGTGGATAGCTGAGCAGCACGAGTAGGAGACGACTCGAAGGGGAGTTGCCTGGTATGGCGCGATCGTTTCGCAGTAACGACTGCGATCCGGGCCAGAGCACGGTGCCAATCTCGGTCTGGGACGCTTGCGCGATACCTAACATAGAGGCATCCCTTCGAGCCCCGGGCGAAATGCAGGGGCTCGATTCATTTCTGGGACATGGAGGGCGACTGTGGTTCAACGTAGAATGCGCGGTTCAGTGATGGTCGTGGGTGCTGGGGTGGGCGGCATGCGGGCAGCCGTCGATCTGGCCGACTCGGGGTTCAAAGTCTACCTGCTAGATTCGGCTCCTAGCATCGGAGGGATCGTCTCACAGTTGGGATTCATGTTTCCCACACACGATTGCATCCTTTGCCGCGGCACGTCAGATCATGGCTATGGCTGCTCGCGCCCTTCTATCTCTCCCGCCTTGCTCGATCATAGCCAGCACAGCAATATCGATATCATGACGAACAGCACGTTGGTAGGCGTCACCGGCGTGCCGGGCGACTTTCGAGTCACCGTTCACCACCGGCCCCGCTACGTCGATACAAGCCTATGTATCAACTGCGACGAGTGCGCTCGGATCTGCCCAGTGGAGCTTGCCAGCGAGTTCCAGGCAGGGCTGGTGACCCGCAAGGCAGCATACAAGCCATCCGTCCGGGCCGCGCCCAACGCGTACGTCATCGAGAAAGGGCCATACTGCGACCCGTGCCGAAAGTGCGAGGAGATCTGCCCCACCAAGGCCATCAACCTGGACCAGGAGGACTGGTTCGAAGAGATCCACGTCGGAGCCATCATCCTGGCCGTCGGCTACAAGCTCTACGACCCCACGCCTGCCGAGGAACTGGGCTATGGGCGCTATCCCAATGTCATCACCGGCCTCCAATTCGAGCGTATGACCAGCCGATCTGGCCCCACCGAGGGCGCCATTGAACGCCCGTCCGACGGCAAGGTGCCGGAACGGATCGCCTGGCTGCAGTGCATCGGCTCTCGCGATCAGGAACACCCTTACTGTTCGTCCATCTGCTGCATGTATGCCACCAAGGAAGCGGTGCTGGCAAAGCAACGGCTACCGGGCGTCACCTGCGAAGTCTTTATCATGGATGAGCGGGCATTCAGCAAAGAATACACCGCCTACTTTGAGCAGTCCAAGGACCTGTGGAATGTTGAATACACTCGCTGCCGCATCTCCGAGATCAAAGAAGATCCTGCCACTGGGGATCTGATCCTGCACTACCAGGATGATCAGGGAAAGCTACGGCGCAAGACCTTTGACATGGTCGTGCTCTCCGTAGGCAGCGAGCCCCCGCCAACGGCGATTGCCCTGGCAGAGGAACTGCAGATCGATCTCAATGAGTATGGATTCTGCAAGACCGACAAGTTCGAACCAGTGGACAGCAGCAGAGCGGGCGTGTTCGTAGCCGGTGCCTTTGCCACACCCAAAGAGATCTCAGAGACGGTAATGGATGCCAGCGGCGCAGCGGCCCGCTGCATGGCCCTCCTGTCAGGCCAGTCTGGTACAGAAACTGCACGTGAAGAGTATCCCGTGGAGCGGGATGTCAGCCAACAAGAACCGCGCGTTGGCGTGTTCGCCTGCTACTGCCACCCAACCATTGACGAGGTCGTCGATGTGAATGCGGTTCTGGCAGCGACGAATGAGCTACCTTGCGTTGTTCACACCGAAGCGTTGGAGTACGGCTGCCTGCCCGGTGGACCCGAGGCCATCCGCAAGGCCATCCGCGACCATGACCTAAATCGGGTCGTCATCGGGGCCTGCACGCCGCGAACGCACCTGGCGTTGTTCCAGCACACTATGCAGCAAGAAGGACTCAACCCTCGGCTGCTGGAGTTTGTTAGCATTCGCGACAACTGCGCCTGGGTGCACGCCAACGATCCTGCGGGCGCGACGAGAAAGGCCAAGGAGGAGATGCGGGTTGGCGTCGCTCGCTCGCGGACTCTGCAGCCCTACCGAAAAGAGAGCCGCGATATCAACCACGCGGCCCTGGTA
>JASFLR010000421.1:0-4090 GCA_050117995.1 Anaerolineae bacterium | reverse complement strand
CTCGACGATGGCCTCCAGGAGGTGATCCGTCCACTCCTTCTCACGGCGTAGCTCAGCCAGGGTGCGCTTCAGGTCCACACGCGCGCCCTCCAGGGCCTGGGCCACCAGGGCAACCTCGCGCACCCGTGCCTTGATGGCCACAGGACTCTCCAGATCGCCCTTGCTCATCGTCTCCGCGGCATCCGAAAGGTGATCCAGCGGGCGGCTGATCCGCCGTGCAAGAAGCACCGCCAGCAGCGAGGCCACCGCCACCACAACCGCGATGCCCACCACCAGCGTCCAGGCCAGCTGCTGCTTCGCGACAGCAATCTCCCCCACTTCCAGCGCTACCTGTGCTGTGAGCCCCGTTTCGTCCAGGGCGAAACAGGCAGCATGGTAGGGCAAGCCATCCAACTCGAATGTACTCCGTCCTGCTTTAGCAGGCACTGCGCCAGCAGGCCCCGCATCGTCAGGGCCTCCACAAGGAGACGTACGCCCGCCGGCCAGGCTCGTCGCCAGCGTCTGGCCATCGATCAACACACTGTGCTCCAATCCAGTCCGGGCCCCCATCTGCAGCGCGAACTCATCGTCCAGAGCCGTGCCGACGAACACGGTGCCCAGCGCACCGGCTCTGCCAGCATCAAGGGGGTGGGCAGCAAAGAGCCAGGCCCCGTGGGAGGGTCCGCCCACCAGGGCGAGGAAACCAGCACTGGCTTGTTGGATGCACAGATCGCCTGCCACCTGCCCGGCCTGCGCAACAGGCTCGCCAGCATCGCACACCAACACCAGGTCCAATCCGGAGCCCTGCTGGAGTGTGCGCAAATATGCCTCGGTCGTTTCCCGGTCTCCTTCTTGTAACAAGTCGTGCAGGGTGGGGCGCTGTGCGGTGAGGGTCGCCAGGCTGGCCAACTCGTTCTGCTGCGCATCGTAGAGCGCCTGGGCAGCAAGGCTGCCCTGCTCCACCTGCGCCCAGACCTGGCGGTCGAGCTGATCGCGGATTAGGAGGATGGCCGGCAGGCCAGCGGCGGCAGCCGTCAGCAGCACCAGCGCGATGGAGGTCATGATCATCTGCGCTGATATGCTATGAAGATCGGGGATCCAACGCTTCTTTCCAGACATTCCCGATGGTGCGCCTCATCGCGGACCCTGAACCGGACTACAGGCTATTGCCTCAAGCCCCCGGAATGACCAGAATCGGGAGACAATCTCCCGCATCTCCTGTCTCCATTCTAGCCGAGGGAGTGCGAGTTGTCAACGCCCGAGCATTGGCATGATCTTTAGCCACAACAGCTTGCCACACGCCGAGTGGAAGTGGAAGGAGCCTGGCATGTACGTGCCAGGCTCCCGGTTCGTATCACGCCGCCGTAGCCTTGCAGCCTACGGAGCGGATCTGGTCAACTCACTCGCCGTGCGGAGCGAGGACGGTCCCCTCATAGGTGGTTGGATAACCGCCGCAGTCAGCGATCAGCTGTAACTTGAGCCCTTCAACGCACCCAGAGGTGCCGTGACCCACAGCGCGCCAGTAGCAGCTTCCATCGGCGCTTACCGCGCCTGTCCAGGTGCTGTCCCAGGCGCCACCTCCATGGCAATCGGGACCAGCTGGCACATCAAGGTGCGCGGTGCCCCACATCGGGCCGACGCCATAGGCGTCCCAATTGGCGTTGATGACGATAGTGTTCCATCCACAGAGCCGCGGGTCCGATGCAACTTCGGTGTACGTGTTCACCAGGCCACGGATGCGCTGGCGACCATTAGGCAGTATGACCAACTCGCCAGGATCGATCGTATCCTCAAACCACTCCTCTCCAGTCACCTCGGTTCGGACGGCGCGCGCTGTGGCAGCTGGCGGCGCGATGGCGCCGCCAGTCAAAAGGCTCAAGATGACAAGCACAGCGAACAGTCTTGTGCGGTTCATTGTTGCATCCTCCTTGCACACACGCAGATACTCCACGTTTGCCAGACACTTGATCACAAGGTCAGCTCTTTGGCTGAGTAACCACCTCCTCGACTTCTCTCTATCTTTGTGGAGTAAGACTACAGCATCAGCCTCACAAAAGCGGCTGTCGCAGCAGGGCCCAGTACCAGTCTACCAGCTAGCATATAGCTAATGCCCATGGCAACTCCATATGGCGCCTGGTCACAAAGATGGCGCCCAATCAGCCTGGGCGAAGACAGACGTCACAAAGATGCGGGATATTCTTGGCTGCGATGCTGGAGCGATGTGGGAGTTCAATGATACTACAACTAAGAACATTATATCACAAACCTAATGAAACGTCAGGATCCGATTTGACCGATTTTCACCCACTTGACGCCGAGCGCGTCCAGGTGCCCCATGATAAACGGCACGTCTTCCTTCAGATGCCCTTTCAGCAGATGCCACCCATCCTGGGAGCCCAAGCCTCCGCAGGTGTCCGCATACCACAAGGTACACCCAATCTCATTGCCACCCATCATACTTGCACCCGCTCATATTCGTGCTATACTACGCGGCAGCAATCCGGGGCACTCTACTCAGCCCAAACAGTGGGAGGTAAGAGATCCAACACATGGCCGGCGTGGATGGGAGTTCAGAACCCTCGACTCGGACGGACAGGGGACGTATGCGCAGACGCGCGGGGTTGGCACTCATAGCTTTCTTTGTTCTCATGGGGGCCATCATATTGGCCGCAGGCGGTGAGCTGCACTCCGCCCCCCAGGAGGTCACCGCCGCCACTGACCTTCCTTCGAGCACGCCAACCAGCAGCCCTACGCCCTCGCCCACAGTCCCGCCGGCGACGCCCACGCCCACACCCACCTGGACGGCCTCCCCGTCCCCCACCGCCACGCCGACGATCACACCTACGCCGACGACCACGTCCACGCCGACGATCACGCCCAGCCCCACTCCGACGCCGCTGCCCACACCCACACCCTTTCCGACCTCGGTCATCACCGAGGATGTGATCCACATCCTCCTCATCGGCGGCGACCAGAACTATGTGCTGGACCAGAACACGGACACCCTGATCGTTGTGGTCATCAACCGCGAGACCGACCAGGTTTCCATGCTCTCGATCCCGCGCGACCTGTGGGTCTATATCCCCGAGTACGGCTACGGGCGCATCAATATCGCCCAGCGAATCGGCTACCGCCTCGGCTATGAACCAGGCCACGGACCCGGCCTGCTGATGCGCACCATCGAGGAGAACTTGGGCATCCACATCGACCACTGGGCGCGCGTGAGTTACGAGGGCTTTGCCCGCGCGGTAGATGAACTCGGCGGCGTGGACCTGCTGGTGCCCTGCCGGACCAACCTCCAGTACAAGCCGCCCACCTCAGAGACGCAACAGGAGATCATCCTCGAACCGGGCCTGCACCACCTGGATGGGCCGACGGCCCTGCGCTACGTGCGCACCCGTCGCGGCGATAGCGATTTCGAGCGAGCACAGCGGCAGCAGAGGTTCATCCGCGCCGTGTGGGACCAGGTCAGAAGCTGGGACATCATCCTCAGGATACCGGGGTTGTGGTCGGCGCTGCGCGGCGCCTTCCAGACCGACCTGGGACTGGGCGATGTGCTGGCCCTGGCGCCAATGGCCCTGAACCTCGAGCCGCAGCGCGTGCGCAGCCTGTATATCGGCCGCAACCAGATCGACTACTGGACCACCGAGGGCGGGGCCAGCGTGCTGCTGCCCATCCCCGAACGGATCCAGGAGGTCGTGGCCCACCTGTACGACCCGCCTTCCGCCGAATCTGAGGCAGCAACAAAGGCTCTGGTAGAAGTGCAGAACGGTACGCAGCAACCCTATCTGGCCGATATCGCCGCGGATCAGGTGCGCTGGGCGGGTTTTCAAGTCACGGGCATTAGCACCGCCGAACGCGTGGACTACCAGCGCACCTTCATTTATGTCTATCACGAAAGGTCCGAAACACTGGCAACCCTGGCCCGGCTGCTGAGGGTGCCCGAGCGCAATATCGTCCGCCAGCCCGACCCTGACCAAGAAGCCGACATGCTGGTCATCCTCGGCGCAGACTATGATCCCTGCCGCTAGGTAGGGGCAGGTCTCGTGCCTGCTCCAAGAGATAGTCTTCGTGTCCACGGGACGCGTGTTGGACCCGAGCCTCTAGCAAC
>JASFLR010000420.1:0-4101 GCA_050117995.1 Anaerolineae bacterium | reverse complement strand
GAGCAGTGTGCCGCCATGCGCCGCTTTGCCCGGGAGCAGGACCTGCCTCACTATTACGACGTCGGATGCATGGGCATCGAGCACGTGCTGCTGCCCGAGGAAGGCCTGGTAGTTCCAGGCGATGTTGTAGTGGGTGCCGACTCGCACACCTGCACCTATGGCGCGCTTGGCGCCTTTGCCACCGGTGTGGGCAGCACCGACATGGCGGTTGCCATGGCCACTGGCCGCCTCTGGATGCGCGTCCCTGAGACGGTCCGCATAGCATACCGCGGGCAGTTGCAGCCATGGGTGGGCGGGAAAGATCTGATGCTGCAGACCATCGGCCAGATCGGTGTGGCGGGGGCGCGCTATATGGCCATCGAGTTTGCCGGGCCAGCCGTGGACGCCCTTTCGATGGAGGGACGGCTCACGATGGCTAATATGGCCATCGAAGCTGGGGCCAAGGCCGGCCTCTTTGCAGTCGATGACACGACGCGGGCCTACGTGGAGGGCCGCGCGGTACGCCCCTACAGCAGTCACCGGGCCGACCCTGACGCGTCGTACGCGAGGGTGCTCGAGATCGACGCCAGCCAGATCGAGCCCCAGGTTGCCTTCCCGCACTTGCCCGAAAACAGCCGTGCCGTGAGCGAGGCCGGCGACGTGCTCATAGACCAGGCCATCATCGGCTCGTGCACCAACGGCCGGCTGGAGGATCTACGGGTGGCAGCAGAGTTGCTTCGCGGTCGCCAGGTGCACGCTGGCGTGCGCTGCATCATCATCCCCGGAAGCCAGCGCGTATACCTTGATGCCCTGCGCGAGGGGCTGCTGGAGGTCTTTGTCGAGGCCGGCGCCGCAGTCAGCACACCGACCTGTGGTCCCTGTCTGGGCGGGCATATGGGCGTGCTGGCGGCTGGCGAGCGGGCAGTGAGCACGACCAATCGCAATTTCCGCGGGCGCATGGGTCACCCCGAGAGCGAGGTCTATCTCGCCAGCCCGGCGGTGGCTGCTGCGTCTGCGGTCGCAGGCCAGATCGCCCATCCCGAAGAAGTCTGAGCTTGCATTCGGCCCGCCCTGGGCTTCAGATCTGGCGCCTGGAACCAGGGCAGGGGGCCGGTGCATCTTGGATCACACAGGCTTACAGGAGAAATCGATGACCATAAAAGGTCGAGTTTGGAAGTACGGCGACAACGTGGATACCGATGCCATCATCCCCGCCCGCTATCTGAACGTCTCTACAGCGGAGGAGCTTGCTGCGCACTGCATGGAGGACATCGATGCCGGCTTTGCCGGAGCAGTGCGCCCGGGGGATGTCATCGTCGCCGGGGAGAACTTTGGATGTGGCTCGTCGCGTGAGCACGCGCCGCTGGCCATCAAGGGGGCAGGTGTCGGGTGCGTCGTGGCCCGCAGCTTTGCCCGGATCTTTTTCCGCAATGCCATCGGTGTGGGCCTGCCCATCCTCGAGTCGCCTGCAGCGGTAGAGGATGCCCTGGCTGGACACCAGCTGGAGGTGGACCTCGAGCGCGGGCAGATCCATAACTTGACTACCGGCGCAGTGCATCCGGCCGAGCCCTATCCGCCATTCATGATGGAAATTATCCAGGCTGGGGGCCTTGTGCCCTATACCATGCGCCAGATCGAGGCAGAACGGCAAGAGAGGGAGGTAAGTAGATGAGTAGCGAGACGGGTTATACGATTGCTGTGCTGCCAGGCGACGGTATCGGTCGAGAAGTCATCGCTGAAGCTGAGAAGGTGCTGGCACAAGTTGGCGAGCTGTACGGGCACGCCTTTGCCTTTGAGCATGCACTGGTGGGCGGGGCGGCGATGGACGCCACCGGAGAGCCCCTGCCCCAGTCCACGCTGCGACTGTGCAAAGCCTCCGATGCCGTCCTCTTTGGGGCAGTGGGAGATCCCAGGTACGATGATCCCGCAGCTCAAGTGCGTCCCGAGCAAGCCCTGCTGGGGCTGCGTCAGAAGCTCGGGCTGTATGCCAACCTGCGTCCCGTGTGGATGCATCCTGCGCTGGCAGCCGCTTCGCCGCTAAGGCCTGAGGACGTGACCGGGGTGGACCTCATCGTCGTGCGCGAGCTCACCGGCGGCATCTACTTTGGCCGGCCGCGCGTCGAGGGTGCCGAGCGGGCCGTCGACACCATGATCTACACCCGCGAGGAGGTGGAGCGCGTCGCTCACCTGGCCTTCGGCATGGCTGTGGCGCGCCGGGGCAAGGTCACCTCGGTGGACAAGGCCAATGTGCTGGCTTGCTCGCGGCTGTGGCGGCAGGTGGTCGGCGAGATTGGCCGCAGTTACCCGGACGTACAGCTCGAACACCTGTTGATCGACGCGGCGACGATGCACCTGATCAAGCGACCCCGTGACTTTGATGTCATCCTCACCGGCAACATGTTCGGTGATATCCTCAGCGACGAAACGTCCGTGCTGGCTGGTTCGATGGGCATGTTGCCGTCTGCCTCGATTGGCCAGGGTCGAGTTGGAATGTATGAGCCGATCCATGGTTCGGCGCCCGACATTGCCGGACAGGGTCTGGCTAATCCCCTGGCGGCCATTCTTGCCGCGGCGATGCTCCTCCGCCACTCGCTGGGGCTGGAGGCTGAGGCTCGTGCCGTGGAAGCTGCCGTTGCCCATGTGCTGGATGCCGGTCACCGTACGGCTGACTTGACTTCTGAGGGCGGCCCGCACGTGACCACACAGCAGATGGGCAGCCTCGTAGTTGATGCATTGAACGCGAAAAAGGGAGAGTAGAAGAAGATGGCGATGAACAAATCGGAAAAGATATGGCATGACGGCAAACTGATCCCCTGGGATGAGGCGACGGTACACGTGTCGGCCCACGCGCTGAACTATGGATCGAGCGTCTTTGAGGGCATACGGGCCTATCCCTTCCCCCAGGGTCCTGCCATCCTGTGTCTTGAGGAACACCTCGACCGCCTCTGGGCTTCCTGCAAGGTCTACCGCATGGAGATCCCCTACACCCGCGACGTCGTCCGCCAGGCGATCCTGGACACGATCCAGGCCAATGGCCACCCCGAGTGCTACATCCGGCCCATTGTCTTCCGTGGCTGGGGCACCTTTAGCCTGGACGGCCGCTCGTGCCCCACGCACGTCAGCATCATCACCGTATACATGGGCAAGTATCTGGGCGACGGAGCGCTGGAGAATGGCGTGGATGTCGGCGTCAGCTCGTGGCACCGTATGGCGCCCAATACCCTGCCTGCAGCGGCCAAGATCGGCGGCCAGTACATCAATTCGCAGCTCATCGTCATGGAAGCGGTCGAGCGCGGGTACACCGAGGGGATTGCGCTCGACGTATTCGGCTATGTGAGCGAGGGCAGTGGCGAGAATATCTTTGTGGCCCGCAACGGCCGGTTGCACACGCCTCCCCTCTCTGGCTCGATCCTGGACGGCATCACGCGGCGCTGTGTGCTGGCGCTGGCTGGTGAGATGGGCCTGGAGGTGCGTGAGGAGTTGATCCCGCGCGAAATGCTCTATGTAGCCGACGAGATTTTTTTCTGCGGTACGGCTGCCGAGATCACGCCGGTTCGCTCGGTGGATGGCATCGTAGTGGGCAGCGGCAAGCGCGGGCCAATCACGGCGAAGCTTCAGAAGTCATTCTTTGATATCGTGGAGGGCCGAGCCGACGATCGTCACGGCTGGCTCACCGCCGCTTGGTGAAAGGCAGGGACTCTGTGCAGATCACGCTGTACGATACGACCCTGCGCGACGGCGCGCAGCGCGAGGGGATTTCCTTCTCGCTCGATGACAAGCTCAAGATAGCCCGCCGCCTGGATCTACTGGGAGTAGGCTATATCGAGGGTGGGTGGCCCGGCTCAAATCCCAAGGACATGGCCTTCTTTGAGGAGGCGCCCAACCTCAGGCTGGAAAGGGCTGTCATTGTTGCCTTCGGTAGCACGCAACGGGCCGGTGGGACTGCCGGGGAGGACGCCAATATCCGGGCTCTGGTGGCTGCCGGTACCTCAGCGGTGGCGGTTGTGGGCAAAAGCTGGGATCTGCACGTCCGCGAGGTGCTCAACACCACACTTGACGAGAACTTGCGCATCATCGCTGACAGTGTCCGCTACCTAAAGGCGCTGGGCCGGGAGGTGATCT
>JASFLR010000419.1:0-4112 GCA_050117995.1 Anaerolineae bacterium | reverse complement strand
CGAGCCAAGGAGCAACAGGCCAAAAAGCTGTTCTTCGTTCATTCGCCCCCCGGAGAATCCACTAGTTGCCCGCCTGCAGCGGTCAGCGGAAACTGTCGGGCAGAGACTCCCATGCTTTCGAACCACTGCATGGTATCCACCACTGTACGGCGTAGAGGACGTGGCTGATATCCCAACTCGTGAGTGGCACGGGCATGGCTGATATTTTCGTTGCCCGCCAGCGGGACCAGCGCAGCCGAAGTGTAGAGAGGCTGCCTGCCCAGTAGGTGGCACGCAGCAGTCACAAAGGGCGCGCCGACACGCGCCAACCCCATCGGGCACACCAAACGGGGCACTGGGGCACCGGTGATCTCCCTCGCCAGCACTGCCAGATCGTGCAAGGAGGCCCAGTGGCCCGAGAGGATATACCTGGCGCCAGCCGGGGCGCGCTCGGCTGCATGCACCGCTCCCTTGGACACATCGCGAACGTCCACCCAATCGAACCCGCCCTCGACCAGCGCCCAGAGTCTGCCTTCGCAGATTGCCCGCAGGCCCGCATTTGGAAATCCCTGGCGGTAGTCATAGGGCCCGATCATGGCTGTAGGATAGAGGATGACCGCATCGAGGCCGCGCGCCATGCCTTGCCTCACCTGTCTCTCGCCGGCAGCTTTCGAACCCGCATACGGCAGGGCACTCTGGCTCTGGACAAGGGGTCGGGACTCGTCCACAGGTTCGCTCAGGGGCTCGCACTCCAGTACCTCGATGGAACTAAAGTGCACCAGTCGCTTCACGCCACAGTGCAGGCACGCCTCAACGATGTTGCGTGTCCCCACGACATTGATCTCGTGGAGCCTCTGGTGCTCACCCATCGAGATGGAGATGTACGCCGCGGTATGGTAGACGATGTCGGCGCCGGAGAAGGCATGACGCAACGACTCTTCGTCCATGATATCACCGGCGATGACCTCGACATCCAGCCCTTCGAGCGCCCGTCTGTCGCGATGAACCAGCGCGCGAACCTGTTGGCCGCGAGCACGCAGCGTGCGCACCAGGCATCCACCTAGGTGCCCAGCAGCACCAGTCACAACGACACCAGCCATGACTACCCCTGCTCCTCCTGCGACACAGCCTCAGACGTTGAAGACCGCGCAACAGCTGCAGTCATTTTCTCCGCAACACGACGGCCAGGCTCGGACCAGATTCCTGCGCGTTAGCCCCATGCTCCCCCAATGATCGGCCCGAGCCCACGGTCGCTCATTATACCCGAATCACGCTCTGACCGCAAGATTGGATTACGTCGACAAACCGGGTCGGTTTTCTCAGCCCGCGTTCATCGCCGACGAACGGAATATGACAGTTGGAGAGAAGAGAATGAGCCTGGAGGCCTGGGTTCTACGAACGGGGCGCTATGCTGCTTGCATTACCTTAGGGGAGCTGCTATACTGGACGAGTTGCGCTGTTTGGCAATCGGGCATCTTTGCGTGAGCGGACACGAGCAGTGTGGAGATAGGAATGCCTCGTGAGCGACAAACCAAGTAAAGAGATCAGCCGTCGCCATTTCCTAAAGGGCACCGCGATCCTGGGTGGCAGTCTGATTGCCGGAGGCTTTGGCTACCGGGCTTACTACAACCACACGGGTAGGGATTTCCGACCTGGACGGGCAAGCGCCTACCTTAACACCGTTGAGCCAATTGCCAATCCCCAGGCTCTGCCCAACATCGTTATCGTCCTGGTCGATGACCTGGGCTACGGCGACTTGGACTCTGACAACATCGACACACCCAACCTGGACCGTATGGCTGCCGAAGGGGTGCGCCTGAACAATTTTTACGCCTCGGCATCACTGTGCTCCCCATCCCGGGCAGGGCTGTTGACAGGTCGCTATCCGGTCCGCACACTCGTGACCAACCCTGTGTATCCGTCCGGTGATCCCATGAACCTGCTGATGGACGGTCTGGGCCGCTACTCCTACGGGGTTAGGGACATCCCGGAGGACGAGGTGCTGCTGCCCGAGGCACTGAGCCGGAAGGGGTACCACACCGGGATGGTCGGCAAGTGGCATCTGGGCGACAGGCCAGGCCATCTCCCCAATGACCGGGGGTTTGACTCTTTCTATGGCGTGCTCTACAGCAACGACGTCAGCCCCTACGCCATCTACCGCGACCGGGAGATAGCGGTGGAAGCGCCCGCCGATCAGAACCTCCTCACCCACGATTTCACCCTTGAAGCGCAGGCCTTCATCCGCAGCCACAGAGATGAGCCCTTCTTTCTCTACCTGGCCCACCCTATGCCTCACGAGCCAATCCACGCCTCGGAGAGTTTTCGCGGGCAGTCCCGGGCGGGTCTCTACGGCGATGCCGTCGAGGAACTGGATTGGAGCATAGGCCAGATCCTCGAGACTTTGCGAAAACTGGAGATTGACGAGAGTACGCTGGTCATCTTTACCAGTGACAACGGACCATGGTGGCAGGGCAATCCCGGGTTCACCCGGGGTAGGAAAATGCTGACCTTTGATGGCGGGTTCCGGATGCCCTTCCTTGCCCGCTGGCCCGGGGTCATCCCCGCGGGCACGGTCAGCAAAGAAATGAGCATGAACTTTGACCTGTTCTCGACCTGTCTACAGCTTGCCGGGATAGATCTCCCTGATGACCGGATCATCGACGGTAAGGACATCATGCCCCTGCTCGTAGGAGATTCATCCTCGCCGCACGACTCCCTCTATTTCTACGACACGAGGGCCCTGGTCGCCGTGCGCCACGAGAACTACAAGTACCATCGTCGGTTCAGAACCGAGAACGCAGGCTACTTCCCGCTGAAACAGGGTCCCTTTCTCTTTGACCTTGAGACCGACCCAAACGAATCGTACAGCCTCATCGAGTCAAGACCTGAGATGGCCGCAGAACTGGCCTCCATGCTGGATACGTGGGACGCGCGAATGGACGCGAACCTGCGAGGGTGGATACCCTAGCCTGAGCCATTCCAGATGCACATACCAAACCAGTCTACTGCAATATCACCAGCCGTAGAACACGGGGTATCCACGATAATACGAGTAGCCCTATCGTTCCCCATATCATAGCCTGCACCCGGTTGGGTAGCTTGATCAAGCGAGCTCTCCACCCTAGGAGCCGGAGGAGGGCCAGCAGTAAGTGCAGGACCATTAACCCATACAAGAACAAGCTGAGAGGATGATAAGCAAGCGCTATATGCAGCTCTCCCAGCGATATGGCGTTGAAAGCTCGGGTCAGGCCGGTGGTAATGCAAGGTACGCCTAGCAACATATCAGGCAGGCACACATTCGGAAGCCCTGAAGGTTCCACAAACCTGCTGGCTAGCAATATGCCACCGAGGACTAGTGCCATAACGAGATAGAACAGCCGGGCACGCTGCCTAACCCCGTTCTGTGCAATTGTGGATCCTGCACGCAGGTTGAATTTGCCCATCTTCTCGCGCTTCTCTATCACCGAATTGGACCCCCATGGTGTGCCTACGCTCAAGGTGTGCCCCTTGTCCGCAATGACGGGTAGGCGGTTCTCAGCATCCTGAATAGCCCCGGCCTACATGTTAGAGAACTGATAGATGAGACCCGCCGCCCACAGGAGGAGACCGATCCAGCCGATGACCTCTGCTGCCACGGCTTTTCCATAGCCCGGTTCGCCTGGACCAAGAACTTTCCTGGCCTTTCGAGCCTGCGAGATGGCACCTGGTTCCAGGACAATCCCGCAGATGAACAGGCCCACGATAGAAGAGGTCAGCGCGCTGCTGGCGGCCTTTTGTGCTTCCTGCTTCGCATCATCGGCGGGCGCGGCAGCTGACTGAGAAGCAAGCTCGCGTTCGGGAGCCAACGCCGCATCAGGAAGATCAGGCCTCTGGACAACCGGAGCAGGCGCTCTCAGACGGAAGTCAAGCTCCACCTCCGATCCAAGTTTAAGGATATCGCCTGAGCTCAAAGCGCGCGGTCTGCTGACGCGCTCACCATTGACGAAAGTACCATTCACCGTATCCAGATCCTCAATCAGGTATCCTGCTCCGCCCCAGGTGATGCGAGCGTGCCGGCGCGACACCCACCTATCATTAACCTGAAAGTCACATTGTTCTTGGCGTCCAATTGTGATCGCCGGAGCGTCGACAGT
>JASFLR010000418.1:0-4113 GCA_050117995.1 Anaerolineae bacterium | reverse complement strand
GCTGCTGGAGGCGCGCGGCGGCATGTCACTGGGGGGCGCGCATGATGTGCGCCCGCTTGCGCGGAACGCCAAGCGAGGCGCGGTCCTTCAGCCAACGGACTTGCTTGATATTTCGAGTACGCTTCGGGTCGGGAAGCGCATCCAGACCTTGCTTGGGCGCTTGCGCGGGCAGGCGCCGCTACTGGCGGACATAGCCACGCGCATCGAGCCGTGTGGGGCTCTGGCGGAGGAGATCGGGCGCTGCATCAGCGAGCAGGGGGAGGTACACGATCATGCCAGCGCCAAGCTGTCCCGCATCCGGAGCGAGATGCGTACGGCTCACGACCGGCTGCAGGACAAACTCAACCGCATCCTGGCCAATCCACGTAACGCCCCGTATTTGCAGGAATCACTGATCACCCAGCGTGGCGGCCGGTACGTAATACCGATCAAGGCTGACTTTAAGGGGCGTATCCCGGGCATTGTCCACGATTCTTCGGCCAGCGGCGCCACCCTTTTTATCGAACCCCTGTCTGTCGTGGAGATGGAGAATCGATGGCGCGAGCTGCAGCTCGAGGAGCGGAAGGAAGTAGAGCGCATCCTTGCCGAGCTGTCGGCACTCGTCGCCGATCTGGCTGATGAACTGGCCTGGACGGTTGAGGCCCTGGCAGATCTGGATCTGATTCTTGCCAAGGCGCATTATGCCAACGAGTTGCTGGCTACAGCGCCGGAACTGGTTGCCTTCCCGTCTCGCAGGCGGGAGCGCGGCACCCGAAAGAGACCCAATGCAGAGGAGGCGGCCCACGCACTCTTGCATCCTGGCTCTGTCCTGGATCTGCGCCAGGCGCGCCATCCCCTGCTCGATCCCAAAGCCGTGGTGCCCATTGACGTCCACCTTGGTGATGACTATTTTATCCTGGTCATCACCGGGCCCAATACGGGCGGGAAAACAGTCTCGCTCAAGACGGTCGGCCTAATGGCAGCGATGGCCCAGTCGGGCCTTCACCTTCCGGTCGAGGATGGCTCGGCAATCTCGGTTTTTGACGGGATCTATGCCGACATCGGGGATGAGCAGTCGATCGAGCAGTCCCTGTCCACCTTTTCATCGCACCTGACCAACATCATCCAGCTTCTTGATCGGGCGGGGGAGCACAGCTTGGTTCTGCTGGATGAGCTGGGCGCCGGCACCGATCCGGTAGAGGGGTCAGCGCTGGCGCGGGCCATACTCTCTCACCTCCTGGAGCAGCGGATCACTACCTTTGTAGCGACTCACTATTCGGAGCTGAAAGCCTATGCCCATACCACCCCAGGGGTGGAGAACGCGAGTGTCGAATTCGATGTGGAGTCGCTGGCGCCCACGTACAGAATGCAGATTGGCCTGCCGGGACGCAGCAATGCCTTTGCCATCGCTGAGCGGATGGGCTTGTCATCCCAGATCGTGGGGCCGGCTCGAGCTTTGGTCTCTTCCGAGGAGCTCACGACCGAGTCTCTGCTGGGCGAGATCCAGCAGGCCCATCGCGATGCCACTGCGGCGCGCGACGAGGTGTTGCTGGGCCAAAGCCGCATCGCCGAGCAGGAACGACAACTGGCAGCCCGCCTAGCTGCTATTGAGGGCGAGCGCGCCTCTATACTGGGCGAGGCCAGGGCAGAGGCCCGGCGGGAGCTGGCTGCTGTCCGTGATGAGATTGAGGCACTGCGCTCTGAACTGACCGACCGCCAAAGCCAGGCGGAACTTGGGGAGGAATGGCTTGCCCAGGCCCAGGCGCGGCTCGCCGAGGCTGACGAGGAGGTGCGTCCTGCGCCCGCTCCGGCCCCACCAGAGCAAGTAGTGCTGTCGGGTGAGATCGATGTAGGGGATACCGTCTGGATCCGGGGATTGAACACCACCGGCCAGGTGATGGCGCTGGAGGGGGATACTGCCGAGGTACAGGTGGGAAGCTTTGGTGTCCGGGTCGAACGCGATGAGCTTGAGCGGCGCGCCTCGCCCGAGACGCCCGCGCCGGAGCGTGCGGCGCCTCAGGCAAGGTCACAGCCTTCGCCCAGTGTCGAGCTAGATCTGCGCGGGCAGCGAGTAGAGGAAACGTTGCCGCAAGTCGAAAAGTACCTGGACGACGCCTTCCTGGCGGGTATGCCCTTTGTGCGGATCGTTCACGGTAAAGGGACCGGCGCCCTGCGCCAGGCTGTCCGGGAGCAACTGCGCGTCCATCCGCTGGTCAAGTCCTTCCGTGCCGGCGAACAGGGCGAGGGTGGGTCCGGCGTCACCGTCGCCTACCTTGTTGAGGGATAGCCCTGGACTGGCAGGACTCTTTTGTTGTAGGGCACATCATGTTACGTCCGGTCAGCTTCTCCAGTGCTGGCAAACGTTCCCTTCACCTGGAGGGAGTTCTTCACATCCCGGAGGTTGAGGGACGATTGCCCTCTGCTGTGATCTGCCATCCCCACCCGCTGGGCGGGGGCTCCATGAACAATGGGATTGTTGTGGCGATCGCCCGAGCCCTGGCGTCCAGGGGCGTGATCGGCCTGCGCTTCAACTTTCGCGGTGTCGGGGCCAGTGAGGGTGCACATGACGATGGGCGCGGCGAACGGGACGACGTAGCTGGTGCCCTCGACACTCTCCTGGCGCAGCCCAACGTGGATCCCGATCGGGTGGCCCTGGTGGGCTACTCTTTTGGGGCCTGCGTGGGTCTTGCCTGCGCCCAGAAGGACCCTCGCGTCTCGGCCTTGGCCGCTGTAGGGCTCTCGCTCGAATTCTGTGACTCTGGCAGCATCGATGCCATCACGGGGGAGGATAAGGACGACATTGGGCCGGCAACGGAGTCCCTCGCGTTCCCCAAGCTGTTCATAACCGGGGCTCGCGACCAACTGGCGCCTCCCAGTCAGTTGCTCAAGCTGGTCGAGCAGCTTCCCGAACCCAAAGACGTGGAGATCGTTCCTGATGCTGATCACTTTTGGTGGGGCGCCGAGCAAGAGGTTGCAGCGCGAGTAGCCGACTTTGTTGCGGGTCTGTGGGTAAATTGCTGAGTTGCTGTCTGCCGCGCGCCTGGCTTTGACGCTTAAAGCAGATTCTGCTATAATAGTCGTTGCATCTGTGTTTGGATGAACCGCGGACGCAAACTGGCAAACGGTTGAGACTGCAACAGCGGCCTCGCCGGGGAGAAGAGACGCCATGTAGACTGTGAAGTGCCTGAAAGCCACCGCCCAGTCTGTGGTAAGGTCTCCAGGGCCCAAGGCTGTGAGAACAGGCATGCGGCTGAGGAAGAGAGCCAGAGCCGTGCTAGCCCGGCTGCCATCCAGTTCACGATGCGCAGACCGGGCTCTTGTATAGCGTTCGGCAAATTCAGTTCAATCTGGTGTCGGATCGAGAGGAGGTGAGTGGATTGGCAACGGTGTCTTTGCGTGACGGGGAGTCTCAGGAAAGCCTGCTCAAGCGTTTTCGAAAAGAAGTCATGCAGGAACGAATCCTGAGCGAGGCTCGGCGCAAGCGGTGGTACATTTCGCCTAGCGAGATGCGAAGGATCCAGAAACAGCGCGCAATTCGTCGTGCTCGACGGCGCCAGCGGCAGCGAGACTCGCGCCGCTGATAGCGGTAGCGAATTGCGCAAAAGGAGAATCTCTTGGCAAAGGATACGAAGGACAAAATTGAATTGGAGGGGACTGTCATAGACTGCCTGCCTGGCACCCAGTTTAAGGTAGAGCTGGACAACGGACACGAGGTTCTGGCCTATCTATCAGGCAAGATGCGCAGGTATTACATCCGCGTGCTGTTGGGCGACCGCGTTCTTGTGGAATTGTCGCCGTACGATCTGACTCGCGGAAGGATTACCTACCGCTTCAAGAAGAGGCCGGTTGGCGCATCTTGGTAGTCGCAACGGCGCCGGCCCCCGGGCCTGCCTGGCTCTTTGCGAGCGGGTCCGAGGAGCCGTGGGCGACAGTGCGTTGCTCACGGCAATCGCCGCGACGGTCGATGGTAGTTGGAAACCAGATCGCTGGCTGCCTGCTGAGTTTTTGCTAGTATGTTAAGATCGGATTGGTAGAGGTGCGTGCAGCGAGCGATGCCTTGTAAAGCCAAGAGATACCATACTGCCTCCCCCGAACAGATGTCGGGGGAGTTTTCTTTTGGGGTAGGTCCACGTG
>JASFLR010000417.1:0-4123 GCA_050117995.1 Anaerolineae bacterium | reverse complement strand
GTGTATCTCCTTGCTGCCCTTCCTCATGACCCTGTGTATAACGAGCGGTTCGCCCACGATCTTTCCCACAGAGTGACGGGGATTGAGCGAGGCATAGGGATCCTGAAAGATCATCTGCATTCTTGGCCGGAGCGCGCGCAACTCTTCGTCGCTCGCCTGCGTAAGCTCAATGTCACCGAGGAACACCCGCCCCGATGTGGGCGTGTGGAGTTGAAGTATCGCTCTGCCAGCCGTCGACTTCCCACAGCCACTCTCACCTACCAAACCCAGCGTCTCACCCCGCTGGATCTCAAATGAGATGCCGTCGACCGCCTTGACCAGCCCAACCTGTCGTCCCAGGAGACCGCCAGTAATGGGAAAGTGCTTCCTGAGCTCCTCTACTCGGAGTAATGCACCGTTCTCAGACATCGCGCGGCCCTCCTTTCTCCAAGTCGTAGAAACAGGCTGACTGGTGTTGCACAGCCGCCGTGAACAGGGGCGGAATCTCTTCCCAGCAGCGATCGAAGGCATAATCGCAGCGCCAGGCAAAGGGGCAGTGCCGAAGGGGAAGTAGTAGATCCGGCGGCGCACCGCGGATGCTCACCAGGCGCCGTGACTCCCGCATGTCCAGCCGGGGCAGGGCACCCAGTAGTCCGAGGGTGTAGGGATGCTGGGGGTTCTCGTAGAGTTCATCCACAGCTGCGATCTCAACCGGGCGGCCGCCATACATGACCAACACCCGGTCGGCGATCCCAGCCACGACACCCAGGTCGTGCGTAATCCATATGATGGCCACTCCCAAGTCCTCCCGCAGCCGCTTGAACAAGTCGACAATCTGGGCTTGGACAGTGACGTCAAGCGCCGTAGTTGGTTCGTCGGCAATGATGATCTTGGGTGTACAGGCAATAGCGATAGCGATCACGACCCGCTGCCGCATACCGCCCGAGAACTGGAAAGGATAGGCCTTGTAGCGCAGTTCCGGATCGGGGATACCGACGTTCGCCAGGAGACTGACTGTTCGCTCCCGGGCGTCCTCCTTGCTCATCCCCATGTGGCGCGTTAGCGTCTCCGAGATCTGCTCGCCGATGGTCAGGATAGGGTTGAGCGTAGAAATCGGGTCCTGGAAAACAAACCCGATCTGGCCACCGCGAATGTCCCGCAGCTCATCCACCGACATCTGCAATAGGTCCCTGGTACCTTCCGTGGTCGTGAATAAGGCCTCGCCGTTCTCGATCTTGCCTGGCGGCATGGGTATGAGCCCCAAGAGCGACATCATCGTCACGCTCTTACCGCTTCCGCTCTCCCCGACGATGGCCAGCGTTTCACCTTCCTGCAGATCAAAGCTGACGCCGTTGACTGCATTGACAACACCGTCCAGAGTGTAGAATTTGGTGACGAGATCCCTCACTTCCAAGATCCTAGACATGGTTCACCTCCTCCTACCTTCTGGCCCGTCGCAGCCGCGGGTCAAGCACGTCCCGCAACCAGTCGCCCAACAGGTTCATCCCCAGCGAGGTCCACATGATGGCCAAACCGGGCCAGAGGGCGATCCACGGGTAGCTGGTCAAGTACTTGCGCCCGGCCTCTAGCATGTTGCCCCAACTGGGCACACTCGGTGGCACGCTCAGGCCCAGGAATCCCAGTCCGGCCTCGTAAAAGATCATCCTGGACATCTCAAAGGTGGCCAGAGTAAGGAGGGGACCGATAAGATTAGGCATAATGTGATCGAAGATGATGCGCCCTGTTCCCGCCCCGGCACTGATGGCCGATTCCACATAGCCCGACTCGCGCATACGCAGCACCTCGCCGCGCGTGACCCGGGCAAAGATCGGTGCATCGGTGATGCCAAAGATCAGGATGACGTTGATCAGACTTCGACCCAGGATAGAGGCAATGACAACCACGAATAGAAGGTAGGGCAGGGACAGCACCAGGTTGACGACGGCCATGATGAATGTGTCCACGCGCCCCCCGACGTAGCCAGCAATCGCGCCAAACACCATGCCCAAACCGGCCGCAATCAGCACCCCGAAAAAACCCACCGTCAGCGAGACCTGCGCTCCATGAATGAGCCGGCTTAACAGATCGCGTCCGAGGTTGTCGGTGCCCAACGCATGCTCCCAACTGCCTTCCGCATCCCAGGCTGGAGGCATTTTGGCCGCGCGCAGGTTCTGCTCCAGCGGCTCAAAGGGCGCAATGAGGGGAGCAAAGACGGCAGCAAAAACCACGATCAGAAACATCAACAATCCGATGACGCCGCTGCGGTCTCGCCATAGGAACCGCCCTACATAGGCCAGGCGGTCTCTGAACGTTTGCTCAACGTCCAACATACTGTCTGCAGTTTGTGTCTTCTCTTTAGTGGCCATAGCGGATCCTCGGATCAATCACTGCATAGGCGACATCCGTCAGCAGGTTTATGCCCAAAACAGCCAGGCTTGTGAATACGGCGATGGCCATAACCAAAGGGTAATCGCGCCAGCCAATGGCTTGTTCCAGCAACTGGCCAATCCCTGGCCAGGCAAAGACCGTCTCGATGATGATCGAGCCGCCCAGCATGTAGCCGAACTGCACACCGATGACACTTACCAGTGGTATGGCCACGTTGCGCAGCACGTGCTTCGTATAGATCGTCTGCGGAAGCAATCCCTTGCTTTTGGCAGTCCTGACAAAGTCCTCCCCCCGAACCTCCAGAACAGCCGAGCGCGTCAAGCGCACCAACTGACCCATGGTGGGCAGTCCCAACACAAAGGCAGGCAAGATGACCGACCTCCATTCGTCCCGGCCAAAAGAGGGCAACCATCCCAGCCGAACTGCGAAAAAGAGCATCAGGAGGAGGCCCAGCCAGAAGTTGGGGATACTCTGGCCCAGCAACGCTAGGAAGCGCCCCACTGAATCAACCACGCTGCCAGGATTGAATCCCCCCACCAAACCCAGTGGGACGCCGACGAGAATGGCGAACAGTATGGCCGTGGCAGCCAGCTGCACCGTAGCCGGCAGGCGCTGCAAAACCAGGTCCAGGGCTGATGACTTGAAGTGTAGCGATCGACCAAAGTCGCCCCGGAGAACCCCCAGGAAGTAGTCGCCGAACTGCACGAGCAGCGGCCGGTTAAAGCCCATCTCCTCGCGGAAGGCTTCCACCGCCTCGGCGCTCGCTTCGCGCGGCATCATCAGCCGCGCCGGATCACCGGTGACCCGCACCAAAAAAAAGACGAGGACCAGGACGCCTAACAGGAGCAGGATGGACTGCACTACCTTGAAGAGAAAGTATCGTTGCATGAGCGCCTCCCTCTGTAACGTGAAAGCTTTCACGCGGCCAGCGGATGCGCGGGACACCACGCCGGACCGTAATTGTGGGAGGGTGACGGCGTCACCCTCCCACAATATCGGATCGTTTGAGAAGGTAGAGCCTACTCCTCGGTGCTCACCGAGGTATTCATCAGCCAGTAGTCCTCCGCACCGCGAGGCGTGTAGTTCTGCACGCGGGTGTTGGCTGCCTCAAAGGTCAAGAGCTGGTAGAGGTAGATGAAGGGTGGGTTCTCCTGCATATAGACCTGCAGGTCCTCGTAGAGCCCCTTGCGCTCCTCAAAGTCGATGGCCTGGGCGATGTCCGTCAGGTACTGGTCGATCGTCGGATCTGACCAGGCGGAGTAGCTGGCATCCCAGCCACCCAGCGCCCCGACGAGACGGTTGTAGGCCTCGCCCTGGGGCGAGGACCAGCTATCGCCAAAGAGAGGCGGAAGCTGCTTTTCCGCTTCCAGATCCCAGTACTGGCCCGACTCCATGATTTCCAGGTTCGTGTCGATGCCCACGTCAAGCAGGTAGCCTTGGATTGCCTCGCAGACCTGCTCGAAGAAGATGTAGGCCCCAGCCGGGCAGGCAAAGTCCATCTCAAAGCCGTCGGGATAGCCGGCCTCAGCCAGCAACTCCTTGGCCTTCTCTGGATCGTAGGGGAAGGGCTCCACCGCGCCGTAGCCCATCTCGCCTTCGGCAACAAAGCCGGGCGCACGCTGGCCATAGCCCGAATGGAGTGCATCGATGATGGCATCGACGTCGACGGCATAGTTCATCGCCTGCCGGACGAGGGGATCCTCGGTCGGCTGATCCACCCCGGTGGTCAGGTTATTGAAAGCGATATAGTAGACGC
>JASFLR010000416.1:0-4129 GCA_050117995.1 Anaerolineae bacterium | reverse complement strand
CCCTCACCAACCAGCCCGACATCGCCATCCTGCTTGCCGCCTATCTTCCGCAACCAGCCCTTGACGTGGACCTCCTCACCGGGCCGGTACATGGCTCGGTCGTCAAAGACGTACCAGCGCAGCTCATCCCGAACCGGCACCGGCCGCCAGGCATCCTCTGCCCAGGGATAGGGCGACTCGGGAAGGAAGGCATAGTCATCGCCCTGGCGGGCAACCAGGAAGGTCGTGCCACCGCCAGGCAGCTTGAAGCGGGCGGTGCCCTCGTCCCCCGTGGTCGCCACCTGCTCCCCGGCGTCGTCCTCGATGGACAGGCCAGCCAGCGGGCTACCATCCTGGAGGGCCGTGGTCCAGACCACCATCTCGCTGTGGTCAGCAAAAGCGTCCAGGCCGATCTGGGTCACCTGGACCCAGACCCGCACCATGCGCCAGTAGCGGTCCTCGTCCTTTACGTCCTCGGGCTCTACGATGACGATCAACTGTCCCGTGCTGCCATCCAGTGCCGGGCTCAGGTCGATACTCACCTCGGTGAGCTCGTCGGCGGCGGCCTCCACCCGTACGGTCTCATCCATCACCTGGTTTCCCGGTGGCTCTGCCGAATCGCCCTGCCTGTAGTACTCGTTCAGGTAGCTGGCAAAAGCCAGCCAGTCGCCCGGCTGGACCTGGTAGGCTCGCAGTTTCAAGCGATTGTAGTTGATGGCATACACGGTGAGGACCGGCGTTTTCGAGGATGGGTCCAGGGTGAGGAGCGTCTCCTGCGGGCCAAAAAGCATGGGCTCTGCGGAGCCCACCTTGAAGTTGAGGGTCTCATCCTTGCCCAGCGTCTGGCCGAATTCGTCCTGAATGGTCCCCTTGACCAGGACCCGGTAGGTGGTGCGGCCCGTAGTGGTCCCGCGGATGTTGATCCTGTTGCCCACGACGTCCACCGTGGCGTCGGGCAGCGCTGGCTCGATGCTCAGCATGGACTCTTCGTAGGCGCCGACGTCGATGGGGTTGTTGAACTCGATATAGAAGGGCGTCAGCGGCGGACACTCATCGCGGTACCAGGCACAGTCGTGATCCACGATACGCAGGGGCGCGTAGGTACGAAAGTCATACTGCTGCGCCTGCTGGGTGACCAGCGGCCCTTCGGCCGAGGGCGTACCCGGGCCTATGGAGACACGGATGGCTGCATCGGCGGGCAGCGGCTCCTCCACCACAAAGGCCAGCCACCGCCCCTCCGCGGTGCGCTCTGCCAGGCGACTTGCAGCCTTGTCGGCCTCCACCTCCTCGCTCGTGGCCAACCTGGTCGAGACGGCCTGACCGTCAGCCGTAACATCGATGGCAGACAGCACCGCCTGAGGATCGATGCGCTGGTCAAAGGCTACGAGAAACAGAGGCTCCAGGGGCTGCGGGGTATCCGCCGGCAGGTGATCGACCATGGTCGGGGAAGGCGTGCTGAAGGTCCAGCTGACCGTCTCTGCCAGCACGCCGCCGGTGGCCGACTGGGTCCCGGCAGGAACGGTGGCCCGGAATTCGGTTGCCATAGGCAACCGATCGACAGCTTCCGAATCATACTCGAAGGTCAACGTCTTGGTGCCCAGCCACTTCCAGGTACCCGGCAGCGCAGGCTCCAACTGCACTGGCACATCTGCCGCCGCCAAGGCTTCGAGGGTCGCCAGGGGCACCATGGGCTGGTTGAAGGTCACGTTGAGGAAAGGGGCCAGCGGGATCTCCCCCTCGGGGCCATAGCGCAGCACCTCCAGCGGGCCGGACGCAACTTGCTCGGGCACGACCGGCGGCTCTGGCGGTGGGAACGGCTCCTCGATGCTCTCCCCAGTTCGAGGGGGCGGGGGCGAATCCTCAGGCAGCTGGAACTCCACCTGATCCTCAGTCCCAGCGACCAGGTCAGGCAGCCGCGATAGAATCTGCTCGATCTCTTCGTCCGACAGCGGATCGCCGCTGGTGGGTGGCAGTAGGGCCACTTCCTGAAGCTGCGCCCTGCCCTCACTGAGACGGATGACGAACTCTTCCTCCGTATCGCCGCCTTCGACACCCTCCAACTGGGATACGGCAACGACCCCGGAGCTTTCGCCACCAGTCGCCGGTGTCTCGACCAGAGTCGGTACGGTGGTACCACCTGCCTGCTCCGTCCACGGCTGCCACCAGAAGACAGTGACAGCCACAGCCAGGGCACCAAGCACCAGTACAACGGCAAGGACGATGATCATAGCTCGATGACTCCCGGCCCACTCCTGTAACCGTTTCGCCATGGTGACTGCCCTCCTCTATTTCGTGGCATTTGCAGTTCCTCTATCATATCTAAGACGCCAGGGGACAGGCAGAGGTTCCTGATCGGCAGGCTGAACATGAGAAGCGAGAACAGATCTCTTTCCGCTGGTGCGCAATCAGGACTCTGGATCTGGGACTCTACTGGAGGAGATCATAGCATGGGAAGGGGTACGTGTCAATAGTCATGACCTGAGGTTTTGGGGTGAGGGCACCCCCGCATCGTCATGCCTGCCGAAGTAGGAATCAACCTTTGTTTCATTCTGCGTCGGCTGACTTGGACAGGGTCATGTTATCTTCTCAGGGCCACCTCATTGGTAGTTAACGGCCAGCTATCGTCATGCTGATCTGTCGGAGCGAGCATCCAGAGGCGCCCCCGGAGCTTGCCGAGGGGCATGGTCGAAGGGTGCTCGCGGCGGCTCCTTCGACGGGCTCAGGATGCCGCCGCTCGCTGGTCTGGGATAAACAAGGTGCCCCTAGTTGTCTTCTGAACAACTATTGACCCTCAGCGGGATGCCATGGTATAATGGGTCCATTCCTGGAGATCACAGACGTCATCGCGGCGCTGAGCAGGGCCAGATCCGGCGCATCGGTGATCGGTTCTGTACGTTAGCGGGGACCACGGCAACCTGGTCTCTATTCATGTACCTTCCTCTGCTCCTGGGCCCGCTGTGCACGGTTGGAAGCAAGTCTGTTTCTTCCCTACCTCACCAGCATCAGGAGTGCCTGCGCCCCGTCGCAGTTCTGGCACAGGTTCTGACGGTCTGACTTGGGTGATTTGGCGAGAGGTGACACGAGATGCTAGAGATTTCGACGTTTGGCGGTTTGTCGATCAAGCATGGAGGTAAACCGACCTCCATGCTGGCGACATTGGAGGCAGAAGCCCTATTGGTCTATCTAGCCTCGACGGGAATGCCGGTGCCTCTCCAAGCGCTTGCAGAGTTGCTGTGGCCTGGAAGATCTTCCGAACTAGCCCTGTCAGACCTACACGAAGCACTTGCCAGCCTGCATAGGCTGCTGGGCACACCCATCCCCACCCCGGGTGATACCGCACACATGAGCAAAGGCATGAGCGTCTGGCTGGATCTGCGCGAACTAGAAGAAAAGCTTGATGAGGGACAAACCGAGGAAGCGATCGCACTCTATGCAGGCCCCTTCCTCGAGGGATTCGAGCTCCGCGGGGCGCCGGCCTTCAATGCCTGGGTGGTAGAGGAACGCCAGCGGTTGCACAGGGGAGTAGTGGATGCGCTGCAGATCCTGGTTGCTCAGCAGCTAGCAGGCGGCGACCTCCGGGGAGCCATCACCAGCGCCAGACAGCTGCTGGACCTGGAACCCGCGCTGGAATCCACCGAATGGCACAGCAGACTGTCGGAGGCATTGAATCGAGACGATGCCAGACCATACGGCAGGCATCTGCCGGCGGCAGAGAATAGCGGTTCGCAAGCGAAACGCGGGCCAGTAGAGGCAGGGCGAGAGGTTCTGTTGCCTGTTGTCGATGCCAGAGCTAGACGGCAGGCAGCCCTGCTTCGACTCAGTGCCGAGCTCGCCGCGGCCTTGGATGAGGATGAAGTATGCCGGCAAGTCGTCTTGGGGTTACACGACACGCTGGGCTATGATGTATTGGCACTGATGCTCATTGATGAAGCTACTGGCGACCGCGTACTCGCTGCACAGATTGGGTACGATGAACCCCTGACCCCCATCCGGCCCGGACAGGGCCTGAGCGAGCAGCCACTGTTGGATGGCCAACTCCAGTACACGCCAGTCGTGACGCGTGCGCCCAACTACACCTACGGCAAGGGGGGTTCTGAAGTCGATGTACCGGTCCGCGTTGGGGATCGGGTGCTTGGCGTACTGGTCGCTG
>JASFLR010000415.1:0-4131 GCA_050117995.1 Anaerolineae bacterium | reverse complement strand
CGGTCAGCTCTCCCGCGCGCAGGGCCCAATCGCGCTCGATCCACAGGAAGCGGGTGACCTCATCACGGACAGCCTCACGCATGCGGGCGGCGGGGCCTACCTTGTCGATCTCGCGCCGCAGCTTTGGCGCCTTCTTGGGGTAGCGTTCCTGCAGCCGTTCCCACGCCGCTTCGAACTCGGCGCGGCGTTTTGCCAGCAGCGCGTCCACATCCACGGGACTCTTGGCGTATTCCGCCAACTGCCTGTCCAGCCAGTCGGGATCCTCAGCCGGGCGCGGCAGGGAGAGTTCTCCCTCACAGGGGCCACGGTGACCGTAGCGGTCCAGGTACTCCTGGGGGCTCATCTTGCCCTGTACGACCCGGGCCACTCCGACTACCGGTCCTAGGCTGGCCAACATCTCATCCTCGCTGCTCAAACCGGAAAAGAGCGCATTGGCGTCCGATTCGCCGACCAGCTCAGCCAGCTCGCGCTTGAGATTCATCAGATCTTCCAACGGAGCAGCACTGCCAGCGACCACCCACAGGTCGCTTCTGAGCCGGGCAAAGATCTCCCTGTGCCAGATGTCGATCAGATCAGATGCCGTATCAGTCTCGGCGATGCGCTGCCTGAGCTCCTTGCACAGCGCCGGCATAGTGGCGAGGTACTCGGGCACCCTCTTGGCGCCCCGCTTTTCGCGCAGGCCTATCCGGATCATCTTGGGCAACGCTTTTAGCACCACTGAGCGGCGGAGTGGCACCAGAGGGATCTCCAGATCTTCTGGCACACTGCCCAACATGCCAGCCATCTGCTCCTTGGCTGCGTCGAGGCTCTTGCCCACGGCAGTGAGCATGGATACCGAGACGCTGACGTTGGCGTAAAAGCGTCCGCAGATGTTGCCCGCCATAGAGTATCCAGGCAGCATGCTCACCTCGCGCCACACCTTGTCCGAGACCGAGAAGGTAAAGGGCGCCATCACGTCCGGCCGCCCCTCGCCAAAGTTGTTGCGCGACCAGAGGTAATCCCCGGTCAGGCTGTCGTTCCAGACACCAGTGATGGGATCGTAGCCGACCAACGTTGTGATCGGTCGCGACTGGAGGATGTAGAGCTTGCCATCAGCCATTGCCCACTCGATGTCCTGCGGGCAGTCCAACTCCTTCTCCAGGCGCGCGGCGAGTCTGTAGAGCTTGCGAGCGTAACGCTCCAGCGCTGCTGGTCCGTCGTACCGGCCCTTGGGGCGTTCAAAGCTGAAGGTGTGGGGCTCGGCCTCGCCAGAGACCAACTCTTCGCCGAACCCAAACACAAAGTTGCCGGTCATGTGCATGTGGCTGCCGGTCACCGGGTCGGCAGTAAAGAGTACCCCCGAGATGTCAGCACGCACCAGCCGCTGGACTACCACGGCCATGTCGTGCAGTGGCTCGATGCCCTTGGCCTGGCTATAGGCCTGTACCCGTTCCGAGTGCCGGGAGCGGCGCACAGTGTGGATCGCCTCTCGCACCAGTTCGTCAGTGCGAACGTCGAGCACAGTCTCGAACTCGCCGGCAAAGGATGCCTGGGCCGAGTCCTCACTCAGGGCCGAGGACCGCACAGCAAAGGCGGGGTCTCCGTTTCGCCCCTTGCGCAGGCCCAGTAACTGGGCCTGCACCTGCTGCCAACCTCCCACGGTCAACTCGTCACCGTCAAAGGCTGCGGGCAGCACGACGAAACCCTCGGGCACTGGATAGCCAGCCTGGGCCAGCCGGGCAAGCGTGCTGCCTTTGCCTCCGGCTGAGTCTTGCTCAGTTGTCTTCAATTCATCAAAGGTTCGAAGCATCTTGGCCATCGTATTCCCCCTTTTCTATACGTCGGACCGAGATCAAGGTCAGGTTCAGGTCCCACAGCTTGCCCAGAATGCCGCGCAAGGCAGACTGGTCAGCTACCGGGCCGAGGAAGGTCGTAGTGCTTGACTGCTTGCTGGCGTGCTGGACTGAAACAGAGAAGCCGTCAAACCACTCTTCCCATCCCCTGTCCAGTTCTCCCTGCACCTGGATCTCGTAGAACGTCCCTGGATCATTGCCTGCCAGCTCCATGTTTCTCCCTCTGTTCTCACCTTGTCCATCCCTTGGTAGGACGGTCAATCCAGTACGGCATGACCTGAGTATAGACCACCAGTGGGGGAGTTGTCATCCCCCACATGGGGGATATGGCGGGGGAATCTCAAAAAATGCAGTCCTCCACCGATTCGGTGGAGGACTGCAAGCAGCATCATTACCCAGCCGCGCTAGAGCAAGCCGAGTTCCTGTGCCCGGTGCACCGCATCCCATCGCTTGTGCACGTTAAGCTTGCCGTAGATGCTCTTGCAGTGAGATCGGACGGTGCTCACGGCGATGGTCAGTTCGTCCGCGATCTCTGGGTTGGACAGTCCGGTGGACAACAACCGCAGAACGTCCATCTCGCGCTCGCTGAGGGGTTCTACGAGTGGCTGGGCGGAGGGGGTGTGGGGCTCTACTGCTGTCGTTTCCGATCCTGATGCCTCGAAGGCCGAGATCAGCTTTGTGACGTATGCAGGCGCAATGCCACGGCTGGCTGCCTGGCGCAGCAGGGCAGCCATGGTTCGCCCCTCGTCCAGAAAGCTACGCACATAGCCTGCCGGCTCTGCATGGGACAACGCTCCGGCAAGTGCCTCCATCGCCAACTCATCACTGCCCTCGCTCTGGGCTGCCAACGCTCTCAGGATTTGGATCTCGATGACCAGGTCGATCCGCCGCAGCTGCCGGGCTTGAACCAGCAGAGGGTTCAGCAGATCCAGGGCTTTTGCACTCTCCTTCTGCGCGATGAGCAGCCGCGCCAGCACGAGGTGCTCGTACTTTCGCAGGCGCTCCCGAAGGAAATCGTGACCTTTCTCAGAATCGCCCTCAGGCTCCTCGACAACACCGGGCACAAGGCCGCGCCTCTCGGCCCAACGCAACGCTCCTTCCAGGTCCCCCTGCACGATGGAGGAATATGCCTGCTGCATCTCTATCACAAGATCGTCGGCTTTGGTGACCTCGGACTTGAGCGCAATCTGCCTCGCCATGTCAAGTGCCTCGCGGGCGCCCTGTGTATCTCCCTGCGCCTGCCTGATGCGAGCTAGAGGGATGTAGGCATCAAAGGATGCGATCTCGCTCCACCGCATGGCCAGCTCGATTCCCTCGGTGAGGCAATCCGCTGCATCCTCGAGTTGGTTCCATTCTCGAAAGAGCCGGCCCAGCTCAACCAGCGGCTCGCTGGCAATGGGCAGTCGCTGCCCCTGCTGATCGGTGGCCAATCGCAGCGCCCGTTCCAGAATGGCCTGGGCTCGATGTGGGTGTCCCTGGCGTACCTGCAGTCTGGCCTGGAAGCAAAGGGCTGTTACTGCGATCATGGGGTTGCCAATCTCCTGGCCCTTCCTGGCAACTTCTGTCAATGCTTCGTTGCCGTCCTCGAGTTCGCCATCGGCCACCCGTGCCAGACTCAGTATCCAGGCCACCACACCGCGCAGAAATCTTTCGCTCTCGGGCAGGCTCTCCAATGCTTCACGACACAGCGCGATGGTGTGTTGGGTGTCAGCTTGAAATAGCGTGGTGTAGGCGCGCAGAGCCGCCATCCTGCCGGGCATGACTTGATCGCTTGTCTCTGCATCTTGCACGCAGGCAATATCCTGCATGCGCTGTTCGACCAGGTCCAATGAGCCCCCGCTCATCAGCAGCGCCCAGGCATGGTAGAAGCACAGGGTAGGTCGAGTGCGCACCTGCTCATCGGGTAGCTGCTCAACCCAGCGCATAAAGGTGGCGACCTCGCTGCGCATCAAGGTCGCCTCCATATGTTCTTCAATCAGGTCTATGGCCCGCTCAAAACCCTCCGCAGCCAGGGCATGGTCGATAGCCGGGGCCATCATCCGCTGCTGTTCGTGCCACTCGCTGGCGCGAAGGTGCAGCACAGGCACCAGCTCCGGGTATGCCTGCCGCAGGCGCTTGCGCAACAGGTCAGCGAACAATCGGTGATAGCGGTACCAGCGCCGCTCGCTGTCCAGGGCCACGATGAACAGGTTGGCGGCATCCAGGCCCTCGAGGATCGACTGGCTGTCTGCCCTATCGACTTTGACGCCCAATCGCACGGCAGATCCGGCTGAACTGCTTGGCGTTTTGGCGTTGCCAA
>JASFLR010000414.1:0-4140 GCA_050117995.1 Anaerolineae bacterium | reverse complement strand
TGGACGAGACCATCTCCACGACCTTGTCCAAAAGCTCGTCAGGCGTATTGCGGTGCAGGCGCACATTCGGCTTGGGTTCGAGGATGGGCGACATCTCGTCGATCACTTCAAGCATGGCATAGGTCAGATCGTTGGTCATGTCCGCGCCGCCGGCGCCCATCCCGGAGAGCGTAATCAGCTGCCCATATCCCGCGGTGATGCCCTGATTGCCGCCCACGCGGATCATGGCATCGTAGGCCGTGTTGGCGTGGATCCAGAAGCACTTGAGCAACTCTTTGCCGAACTCGCGCTCCATGCCCTCGTCCCGCGACTTGGCCCACAGCGGGTAGAGGTACTGGTCGATCCGCCCGAAGGAAACGCCCGGCCCGGGGTAGTTCTCCTCGCTCATGATCAGCATGTGGGTGAGCCACAGCGACTGAAGCGCTTGCCAGAAGGTCTGTGCCGGCTCCCAGGGCACTCGCGCCAGGCTCTCAGCCATCTTGAGCAGCTCGTCGCGTCGGTCTGCATCGGTCTCTTCCTGGGCCAGGCTGCGGCACAGCTTGCCGTACCTGGCTGCGACGTCGCGGGCCGTGGTGGCGGCGGTCAGCATGGCGCGGAGCTGGTCGCCTTTGGGGCCATCCTTGTCTTCTTGGGACAACGCCTCGTAGCGGACCTGCAGGTCGCTGTAGATATCCCGCCAGCCCTTGTTGATCACCCGCTCATAGTCCGGGATCAGGTGCCCGCTGGTGGCGCCGGCGTTGCCGTAACCGTGATCGTGAAACCAGATCACGGCCTCTCGCGTGCCGCCCTTGCCGTAGACGAGCTTCCCGTGCTCCTTGGCTTCGCGCTTGTTCAGGCAGGTCGAGGTCTGTACATTGAACCGCGCGCCCGCCAGGAGGTCTCCGGGCAAGACCTCGTGGGGCAGGTAGTTCACCAGCACCTCTTTCACAAACCAGGCCTTCCGCTCTGGCAGGCTCCACGACCAAAAGCCGTCGGGCAGCGCCACGGGCTGGGCCGTCTGCTTGAAGCTGGCCCGGAAGGTGGAAAAGAAGGTGTAGGTCTCGGGCACGATGTAGAAGGGCCCTTCTTCATACTGAAAGTCCCAGGGCGTGCCCGTGGTCCACGACGTCCACTCGTTGTTCCAGGGCCGCTCCAGGCCCTGGAAATAGTAGTCCCGCAGCCACTGGATGCGCGGCGATAGATTGCTGGGCTCCTTGATGGCTGCCCGGCTCGTGAATGTCGTTTCGCTCATCATGCCTTCCTCCCACAGTGCTGGTTTCCAAACGGGCGTGCTGCAATGACACAAATTTGTCATTGCCAGTAGCGCACGGCAGGCGACCGCCGCTCATGCTGAAATGATATTTGGCGCTCGGCGCAGACTACAGTCCGCGCTACAAGCGCTGCGACGCAATTACAGGCCGTACAACTCCCCGAACTTGGTCCGGACGTAATCCAGGAAGGGCCCAGTCCGGATCGGCCCGCCGGTGACCCGCTCCACCAATTCGGCCGGCATGTACTTGCTGCCCGGCTTGTGGATATGCCCCCGCATCCAGTTGAACAGCAGGCTGAACTCGCCCTTTTCGATCTGGTCCGAGATGCCCGGCTCATCGGCCAGCGCCTGGCTGTACAATTGGGCTGCCAGCAGGTTGCCCAGCGAGTAGGTGGGAAAGTAGCCAAAGTAGCCCGATGACCAGTGCACGTCCTGCAGAACGCCATCGGCGACATCGGGCGGGCGGATGCCCAGGTACTCTTCCATCTTGGCATCCCACAACTCTGGCAGCTCAGCCACCTTGACCTTGCCCTCGACCAGCATATTCTCAATGTCAAAGCGGACAAAGATGTGCAGGTTATAGGTGACTTCGTCGGCCTCCACGCGGATGAGCGATGGCTGCACTCGGTTGATGGCCTGGTAGAATGCCTCGACGCCAATCCCCTCCAGTTGCCGGGGAAAGTACTCTTTCAGGCGCGGCAGCCAGTGGATCCAAAAGCCCCGGCTGCGACCCACCATGTTCTCCCACAGGCGCGACTGGGATTCGTGCACCGCTGAAGAGGTGCCGTGGCCCAGTGGGGTCCGGTCCAGACTGAGGTCAACACCCTGCTCGTACATTCCGTGGCCCGCCTCGTGGATCGAGGCAAAGAGGGCCGACTTGAACATGTCGGGGAACAGGCGGGTGGTTAATCGCACGTCAGTCGGTGAAAAAGAGGTGGTAAAGGGGTGGGCAGTTGTGTCCTGGCGCCCGTGCTCAAAGTCGTACCCCAGCGCCCTGACCACTTCTACGCCAAAATCCCACTGCTTGTCCACGGAAAATTCCTGGTCAAAGAGGCTGTCGTCGACGGCGTCCTGCCGCTCAGCGATAGCCTGCACCAGCGGTACCAGCCCTTCCTTCATCTCGCCAAAGAGCACCTCCACCTCGGCGGTCTTCATGCCCGGCTCGAAACCTTCTAGCAGGGCGTCGTACACCCGCTCCTCATAGCCCCAGGCCTCGGCCCTCTGGAGGGTCAGATCCAGGATCTTTTCCAGGTAGGGTTGGAACTGGGCATAGTCCGCCGCCTCCCGGGCCTTCTCCCAGGCCTGGTGCGCCAGTGCGGTGGTCTTCCGTAGCTCTGCCACCAGCTCTGCCGGCAGCTTGCGCTCGCGGTCGTATTCGCGGCGGGTGACGCGAACCAGGCTGGCCTCGAAGGAGTCATAGTCTGCCCCCGCAAGCTCGGCCTCCAAATCCTCCAGTAGCTCGCCTATCTCGTCGGACACGAACCAGTTGTGCGCGGTCTTGCTCAACGTGCTGAGCTGCATCGCCCGCGCCTCGGCCCCGCCCGCCGGCATATAGGTCTGCTGGTCCCAGCTGAGGACGGCAGCGGCAGAACCGATGTCGCTGATCTCGCCCAGCCGGGCTCTCAGTTGTTCGAATTTCGCAGTCATATCTGAATGGTCCTCCTGCATGTAGTCGCTCGATCGGCTCATAGCCGTGTCTTTCGCCAGACAGATTATAGCACAGGTTGTGGTCCTCGCCCAATGATCGCGGGACAGGTGCCACCAGCAGCAGTTCTTGCTGGGCACAAAGCCCAGCGACTGTTAGCGCCCCCTTCGTCGCTCTCGCTGGACAGCAGTCCAGCGACGTTTGGCGCTCAGTCGTTGCTTCTTCCCATGACGTCGTAGGTGCAGGCACCCCAATTGCGTCACAGCGTCACAGTGGCGCAGCAGCCACCACACCATGACCGCGTTGGAACGCGGGAGCTTTGAAAAATCGGAATGTCAGAATGTGGTCCGTAGTACCCCGAGAATCTTGGGAGAGGAGGAGTGGGATAGTAGACTTGTGCCGTTTGCGACATGCCAGTGCGCCCGTGCTGTCCAATGGGCAGGGGTCTGTCAAAGCCGCTTTACAGACACTGGATCGCTGTGCTCGGAGCCCCGTACCGGGGGCGACAGACAGCACCGGGCGCGTACAACGTACCCGGGACGGGCACTGCGAGCGTCGGTGGAGACCCGATGCTGGACTTTGCAGCATCCCCAGTCAAGTGGGCGCGTCCATGCTGTCCAATAGGTGCCTCCATGCTGTCCAGTGGGCGCGTCCACTTGACAGCCCCCAGCGCATGTGCTAAACTTCACGACGTCCGGGTCGTACCGGAGTCATGGCTGTAACGCCCGGCGGGATGCGACAACGGCGTCGTTTGAACCCAGGCACTGGATAGAGGAAGGCCAGCGCGTGGCGAGGGCGTTCCTCTATCTGTTTCTGTGACCTGTTTAGTAGTGAGGTTCCCCAGCGATGAAAATACTCGTCTTGAATTGCGGCAGCTCATCGGTAAAATACGAGGTCTTTGCCATTGACGGCAAGGCGGAGACGGTGCTCGCCAGTGGCATCGTCGAGGAAGTGGGCCTGGGAAATGCCAGTCTCACCCACAAGCGCCCGGGCCGCGACAAGGTTGTGCGCGCTGACCTTCCAGTGCAGGATCACAGGAATGCCATCGAGATGGTCCTCGGTATCCTGGTCAGTGATGACTATGGCGTGCTGGCAGCCGCCGGCGCGCTGGACGCCGTGGGGCACCGGGTGGTCCACGGTGGAGAGCGGTTCGCCGCCTCAGTGCGCATCACCGGTGAGGTGCTGCAGGCGCTGCGCGACAATATCCCCCTGGCCCCGCTGCACAACCCCCCCAATATCCAGGGCA
>JASFLR010000413.1:0-4154 GCA_050117995.1 Anaerolineae bacterium | reverse complement strand
CCTGTACCGGGCCATCGGCGCCGGTCCCTAATCGGCCTGCTCTCGTTGCTGCTTGGCGATCAGGTCTGCGACCCGCTCGCCGTCGGTCACGTCCGATTCCCCAGCTCCCGAAAGGGGTGAATCCAGCCTCTCTGGCGTTTCACCTGGCACGTCGCTTCCCTCATCCAACTCCACTCTGTCCTGATTGGGCATGAAGGGCTTGTGCACCAGCGCGCCCGCCAGGACTCGAAGTTTGCGCAATAGACCCATAGTCCACCTCCCGATCACTGGGGAGATTATACTCTACCTCTTACTGCCCTGCAAAAGGTAGCGCAGACCGTTGTCTTGTTCGTCTTTGCACAACCGGCATGCCTGTGCTATCATCTACGGGTGGTTGGAGAATCTGGCATAGATGCTATTGGTGCGGAGATTGCCAGAAGATCGAGCGGGCGCACAAGGGTAACCAGCCGGGTGTCTCGCACAAGATTTCCGGCATGGCGCCGGGCGAAAGGAGAGAACAGAATGGGTATCACAAAGGAAGAGCTCTTGGAAAAGCTGAATGGGGATCTGGCGTGGGAGTACGCAGCTATGATCCAATATGTGCAGCATGCCTCGGTGATCACCGGCGGCGAGTACGAGTCGATCATTGCTGAATTGCTGGTGCACGCCAATGAGGAGATGCAGCACGCCATCAGCCTCTCGGATCAGATCGACTGGCTGGGTGGCGTGCCCGCAGTGGACGTGGAGACCATCAAGACCTCGCCCGACAGCACTGTGATGCTGGAGCAGGACCTGGAGGGCGAGCTGGATGCCGTCAGGCGCTATAGGGAGCGTATTGCCGAGGCCGAGTCCCTGCAAGAATACGGCCTGCGAAGGGTTCTCGAAGATATCCTGATCATGGAAGAAGAACACGCCCGCGACCTGATGACGGTTTTGGGCAAGTAAGCCGCATCGCACGTCACCTTCTCTGCTCCGGATTCCTGGCTCTGCGTATCGGGGGCCAGTATCCGGAGCGATCCACCGCCCATTTCGCACGCGAGCTTGACGGGGTGCGCCATGTCCCAGCTATCACCGAGCCGCTACACGCGTTGGTTGTTGCCAGCCATCATCCTGGTCTATCTGATCCTGGCTACACTCTACGCGGCGTTCACACCGGACTGGCAAGCACCTGACGAACCAGCCCACTACAACTATATCAAATATCTTGCCGAGCAGCACCGTTTCCCGATTCTGAAGCCGGGAGACTATACAGCGGAATACCTGGAAGAGATCAAAGCCGCGCGATTTCCCGCAGAGATGTCAATTGCCCCTATCCGCTACGAATTCCACCAGCCCCCACTGTACTATATCCTGGCTGTACCGGTGTACGGGCTCTTTGGCGGCTCGCTCCTGCCTCTGCGGCTGCTTTCTGTAGCCATGGGCGCCCTTCTTCTGCTGGTCATCTGCTGGACTGTACAGGCCATGGTGCCGGATCGTGCCTTCCTGGCATTGGGTGCGACGGCTTTTGTCGCCTTTCTGCCGATGCACCTGGCCATGACTGCAGCCGTCAACAACGATACGCTCGCCGAGTTGCTGCTAGCCACGATTCTGCTGCTGTCAATCCGCTACCTGAGACTGCCCGGTCCCGCATTGGGCCAGCCAGAGGGCAGGCGACTGCTGATCTTGTTGGGCATCACCACCGGATTGGGCCTGCTGACCAAATCCGCCGTGTATGTCGCGGTGCCGCTGGTGCTGCTGGCTATCGCGCTCAAGCATCTGTGGGTCGAGGGGGCGTCCCTGTGGGGCAGCCTGAAGTCCGGCGTGCTCTATGCGATCCCTGCCTTTCTTCTGGGGCTGCCCTGGTGGTTGCGGAATATCGCGATCTATGGGGGCTTTGATTTTCTGGGCCTCAACCGGCACGACGAGGTTGTGGTGGGGCAGCTCCGGACATCAGAGTTCGTAGCCGGGCGCGGATTCGGCACGCTGTTGCATGACTTTGCGCTGACTACATTCCACAGCTTCTGGGGGCAGTTCGGCTGGATGGGCGTCCTCCTCGACGAGCGGATCTACCAGGCACTGGCGATTCTCTCGGCCCTGGCTCTGACCGGCTTTCTGCTGTGGGCGCTGGACATGTGGCCGAAACGTGCGACCCGCCCGAGGTGGCAGTGGGCGGGTGGATGCCTGCTGGTGGTGTCCGGGCTTTTGAGCTTGGCTGCGTACCTTTGGTACAATGCCCAGTTCGTGCAGCACCAAGGGCGCTACCTATTCACTGCCCTGGTACCGATTGGCCTGGCGGTGGCGCTGGGTTGGAGGGAGAGCCTGCGCCACGAGCGGTCCTGGCTCCTGGTGGTGATCCTGCTCATGGTCGCTGCGGCGCTGCGGCTGGCCGGGTGGCTCCCCAACTGGCCATTGCTTATGGTAGCCTTGACGGCGGTGGCATTGGCGGTGCGCTGGTTCCTGCCGCGACGTCTGGACCCCTTGGTCCAGGCATGCCCCTACCTGTTGCTCATCGCCCTGGACCTGGTGAGCCTCTTCTTCTTTGTCATCCCGCAACTGGCTGCGTGAGGCAGGCGCGCATGCCAATCGGAGGCGCGTCCGTCACGCCCATCCTCGTTGACCTTCACGTCCACTCGACCTGCTCGATCGACGGAGCATCGACGATCGAGGATTACGCCGCGCAGGCCGAGGGTCTGGGACTGGCCGAAGTCGGCTTCTGCGAGCATGTTGATCTCGATCCACGGGACCGCGGCTGCGGCTATCTGGATCCAGAGCGATACGACCGGGAGATAGAAGTCGCGCGGGCAGCGGCGCGCAGCGTCGTGCTGCGGCAGGGAGTCGAGATCACGTATCAATGCAAGCTGGAGGCAGCGCTGGAGACGTGGCTGGCGGGACACCCATGGGACTATGTCATCGCCTCTGTCCACCTGTTGGACTATGCAGATGGCTGGGCGATCGTCTCCGAGCCTGAAGCGATGGGCGCGTATTTCGCCTTGCATACCGAGTGCCAGGCCTACGGTCCCTATTTCGCCGAGCTGTTGCGAGCGGCCCGGAGCGGGCTGGGGGATGTGTTGGGGCACCTGGACCTGGTCAAACGGTACGGGATCAGACAGTATGGCCCCCTGGACCCGGAGGCGTTCGAGGAAGAGATCCGCGAGGTGTTGGGGGCTGCCGCGCAGCGGGGCATGGGGTTGGAGATCAACACGTCCGGGCTGCGCCAGTCGCCGTGCGAGACCTATCCGGCGCTGGTCGTACTGCGCTGGTTCCGAGAGCTGGGCGGCGAAATACTCACCGTCGGCTCGGATGCCCACCACGCCGACGATCTTGGCAGTGGCATCGTCCAGGCGCAGGCGTTGGCGAAGGAAGCCGGTTTCCGGGCCATCGCCACGTTCGAGGAACGTAGAGTCCGGTGGGTCGACCTGTAGCGCTACGCGCGAAGTGAGGAATTGAGGGTAATGACATGTTGTATGACCGCGAACGACTGGAGCAGCTGGAAGCAGATAGTCTGGCGCCCTATGCCCAGCGCAGCGCCAACTCGCGCGGGCGGCTGTATCCGGACCACGAGCCCGCCTACCGGACAGCGTTCCAGCGAGACCGGGATCGGATCATCCATACGACGGCCTTTCGCCGCCTGGAGTACAAGACGCAAGTATTTGTCATATCGGAAGGCGATTACTACCGCAACCGGCTGACCCATACTCTGGAGGTGGCACAGATCGGGCGAACGCTGGCCCGGGCGCTGGGCGTGAACGAGGACCTGACCGAGGCGATCTGCCTGGGGCACGACCTTGGGCACCCGGCCTTTGGGCACTCGGGCGAGCGGACTCTTGACGAATTGATGGCTGCTCATGGCGGGTTTGATCACAACCGGCAGACGCTGCGCATCGTTGAGCAACTGGAGAGGCGCTATCCTCATTGGCCCGGGCTGAACCTGACTTGGGAAGTGCGGGAGGGGTTGGTAAAGCACGAGACAGAGTACGACGTGAGTGACGCGAGCGGCTACGAGCCTGAACTGGCCTGCTCGCTGGAGGGCCAGATCGCCAATGCAGCCGATGAGCTGGCCTACACGGCCCACGACCTCGATGACGGATTGCGATCGGGGCTGTTGAACCCGCTCGCACTCGAGGAGGTGACCCTGTGGCAGAGGTTAGTCGAGGGGCTTGAGATCGATCCTTGCGCAGAGTTGGACAAGTTGGATC
>JASFLR010000412.1:0-4156 GCA_050117995.1 Anaerolineae bacterium | reverse complement strand
CGGCACAGACGATACAGATCTTGAACCAAGCGATTCAGCGGGCAGGCGGGCCGCCCGATCTGATCACTTGTCCGGCAGAGCCAACGATCGAGAGCGCGCAGTTCCTGATGCGCCACCGCGCTATCGGGCTGCTGGTAGTAACCGGCGGACCTGGCGTTGTACGCGAGGCGATGAAGTCCGGCAAAAAGGCCATTTGTGCCGGACCGGGCAATCCGCCTGTGGTTGTGGATGAGACCGCCGATCTGGAACAGGCGGGCCGGGATATCGTCAAGGGTGCATCGTTCGACAACAACGTGGTGTGCATCCTGGAAAAAGAGATCCTTGCCGTCGAATCGATCGCGGATCAACTGAAGGCAGTCATGATTCAACGGGGAGCGGTCGAGATCAGCTCCTGGCAGTTGAACCGGTTGATGAAGGTGATTATGGCCGAGGATCATGGACCGGGCAAGCACGGCGTGATCAACAAAGCCTTTGTGGGCAAGTCACCCAGCGTGATCCTGCGCGAAATCGGCGTGCAGGTCGACGAGAGCGTGCGACTGGTCGTCGCAGAGACCGACGCACAGCATCCGCTGGTATGGACCGAGCAGCTTATGCCGGTCATACCGCTGGTACGCACGCGCAACGCGGACGAGGCTATCGATCTGGCCAAGGCAGTCGAGCAGGGGATGGGACATACGGCAATGGCTCATTCCAAGAATCTCGATGTCCTGAGCCGCATGTCACGCGAGATCAACACCAGCATATTCGTCAAGAACGGGCCGAGCCTGGCTGGCTTGGGCTTTGGAGGCGAGGGATTCACCTCCTTCTCCATTGCTAGCCCCACGGGCGAGGGAGTCACCAGTGCCCTGGATTTCGCTCGCGTGCGCCGCTGCACACTCGTAGACGCATTTCGCATTGTCTAGCAGCGGACGTCTGGAATCTTGACAGAGACCCACACCGCACAAACTGGGTAGAGAGGAGAACCATAACATGACAGAGACCCGAAGAACGATCATACTTTTCGCCGTGCTGATGAGCTTGCTGACGCTTGCAGCCTGTGGGGATCCGACCCAGGGGCACCTGAAGGCTGGGAACAACTTTACATCCGCCGGGCAGTTCGCAGAAGCCGTGGAAGAATATGAGGCGGCGCTAGAGCTCGATCCGGACAACGTGGACGTGATGACCAACCTGGGCGTGGCCTACTACCAGCTTGGGCAGCCAACCATGGCTATCGATATGTACAACAGGGCTATAGAAATCGCACCGGAGGATGCAGACATACGCTCCAACCTGGCTGCATCCTACGTGCAGCAGTACGAGCCCGAGGGGACGACCGAGCCACTGGAGATGGCCCTGGAGCAATACGAGAAGGCAGTCGAGCTAGATCCGGACCTGCCCGAGGCCCATTACGGGCTGGGCGTGGTCTACATGCTGCTGGGCCAGACTGAATACGCCATTGCGTCCTTTGAAAAGTTTCAGGAGCTGGACAAGGGCACCGATCCGCAGGCTACCGGAAACGCTCAGGCTATCTTGGAGCAGCTGAGAGGTCAGTAGATGCACCAGCTAACAACACTGCCTAATGGTTTGAGAATTCTATCCGTTAGGCTACCATATGTCCAGTCCGTGAGCCTTGGCTTCTTCCTGCATGTAGGCTCGCGGTACGAAAGCGAACCGCTGTCCGGAGCATCCCATTTCATCGAGCACATGGTGTTCAAGGGAACAGAGCACCGGCCTACCGCACTGGACATTGTCGAGGCCATCGAAGGACGCGGGGGTCTGCTCGGAGCCAGCACCGGTTTGGAGACCACCCTTTACTGGGCCAAGGTGGCATCAGACCACCTGCCCGAGGCGTTGGACGTGTTAAGCGACATGCTGCTAGGCGCCAAGTTCGATCCGTCCGAGATGGAAAAGGAGCGGGCGGTCATTGGCGAAGAGATAAGCTACACCCTTGATGCGCCGGACAGCCTCTCGCAGCTCATCGTAAACCAACTACAGTGGCCCGACCATCCGCTGGGACGGGACATCGCGGGCACGCGCCAGAGCGTGTCGGCACTCACCCGGGATACACTGCTGGAATTTATGGCAGATCATTACCGGCCTGGCAAAGCGATCCTGGGGATCGCGGGGGATGTCCAGCACGAGGAGATTGTGACCTGGGCCGAGTCAAAGATGAGCGGATGGGAAGCAAAACCCCCCGCCGCCTGGGAACCAGCCCCTCCCAGCCGCCAGGGGCCCATGGTTGAGGTCAAGCACAGGGAGACTGAACAAGCGCAACTCACCTTCAGTTTCGCCGGCCTGTCACGCAGCGATCCAGACCGATATGTGCTGCAGCTACTCAATGTGCTCTTGGGCGAAGGCATGCGCTCGCGCCTGTTTCAGCAAGTACGAGAGCGGTTGGGCCTGGCCTACAGCGTGGGCTCGTATATCACCAGCCTGCAGGATACCGGCGCAGTGGGCCTGTACGCGGGTGTGGGACCGGGTCGCGCGGAGGAAGCCATCCGTGCGATTATTGACGAATTGGACCGGCTCCGACAGGAGCCGATCCCGCACGACGAAGTGATCAGAGCAGTAGAGTTTGTAAAGGGTCGCCTGGCGCTCTCGCTCGAAGACTCTTTCGCGATTGCCGCCTGGTACGCGCGCCAGCAGCTCCTTAGCCCAGAGGTACTGGAGCCAGAAGAGGCCATATCCCGTCTGGAGGCCGTGCAGCCAGAGGATATCCAGCGGCTGGCAAGCGGTATCTTTCAGACGGAGAAGCTGAACCTTGCGGTCGTGGGGCCCTTTTCACAGAATGGCGGTCGCTTTCGCAGGGCCGTTCACTTCTAGCCCGTGACTGGGATGCTATCAGAAGATGGAGGAGTCGAACACTGTGGCTATCAAATTACTCATGAGTTGGGACATCCGTCCCGGACAAGAGCAAACCTACTTTGAGTTTGCGATGCAGACTTTTGCGCCTGCGATGATGAAGCTGGGATGGCAGCCCACGGAAGCCTGGTACACGCTGTACGGAGATGGCCCGCAGATCCTGACCGCAGGCATTACCGACAGTGCGGACGAGATGCGCGATATCCTCGACAGCTCTGAATGGGACGATCTCAAGGACCAGCTTCTGGAGTACGTAACCAATTTCCAGTACAAGGTGATTCCAGCCTCTGGACGTTTCCAGATGTAGACATGGTGAGGGGTACAACCATTCCCCAGCCGTCAGTGACCCGCAACAAAGACAGCCAGAGACGCAAGAGCGGGCCCCGTATGCTTCAGGGCCCGCTGAAATAGCACGATCTGAACGATTAGCAACTGCTACTCGCTTGCCTCCGTCTTTTTCTCAGTATCCTTGGGCGGCGCAATCTCCTTCTTGGTCTCCCCTGATTCCAGCTCCTTTTTCTCCTTTGGCTTGTCAAGTTCCTTGGGCGGCGTCAGGGTAGGCGAAGAGACCTGGCGATTGTCGGTGATATAGAAGCCAGACCCCTTGAATATGATTCCCACAGGCTGAATGACGCGGTGGACCTCTCCGTCACATTCAGGGCAGTGGGTCAGCGGCTCGGCCGACATGCGCTGAAGCCGTTCAAAGCGCACGCCGCACGAATCGCATTCGTACAAGTAAATTGGCATTCTCAAATCCTCCGCTACTTGCTCCCGCTGCGGCCCATATTATACACAGAACGGCCTGACAGGCCAAGACCGAGGATGTCCAAGGCAATTGCAGGAGGTATCGTATGCATGCAGGACAGAAAGGTTGGGGCTACTGCCATGGAACCGCGCACCCGCCGCCCACGTCGAGCAAGAGGGCAAAGGGAGATCAGCGCACCTGTACCGGGCCAAAGATCACCCGATCTGTGGCGATCTGCCCATCCCCTGCCAAGACCGGCAGCCGGGGAAGGCGCGCCGCGCCAGCGTCGTACATGCCAACCTCGACGACATACTCGCCCCCTGGCAGCTCGGCTGGCAAGATTATGTCATGCCGGTCCGTGACGAATTCACCGGGGACCCAGCCGGTTGTCGGGCGCGTGGCAGACACAGGTTCGCTATCCTGCCCCGCCACCATCTCGCCGTTAGCATTCAGCAAGTGCACAAATACCGTGTAGCCGATATCCATGTCGCTGACTGCCTGCCAGTACAGAGTGACCTGTAAAGTGTCGCCAGGCGAGACTGGATCGGGCGCAAGATCAGCCCCCAAGAG
>JASFLR010000411.1:0-4159 GCA_050117995.1 Anaerolineae bacterium | reverse complement strand
GAGAAAGGTGAAAACCCCCGTCGGGCCCAGGTTCTTGAAGCGCGAGCTCAACTCTTTGCGGCGCCCCGCATAGTCCATGCTATCGAGGCTGCGCAAGTACTGGTGGAATGTTCCGTGTTCCTGGCACAGGTCCCACATGGTGCGGGCGTTGGAGATAGTGGCCTCGATCTTGCGCCGATTGCGCACGATACCAGCGTCTGCTACCAGACGCTCGATATCCGGCTCACCGTAGCCCGCCACGGCCTCGATCTCAAAGTTATCAAAGGCCCGGCGAAAATTGGGCCATTTGTCGCGGATCACGCGCCAGCTGAAACCCGCCTGGAAGATTGCCCGGGTAAGCTCTTCCAGATAGCCGCTGTCATCCGTTGGTCGCTTTCGCTCGGGAATCTCGAGAGGCATGAGTACCCCCTTTTAGTCGTCTGTATGGACTCAAGTATAGCACAGTTCTGGCTTAGCTTCAAAAGACTGCCTTGACAAGCGCAACACATTGTGATAGGATACCTGCCAGCAGTTCAGCGTCCGATGAAGCACGCGGGAGCCTGGCGTCCACTGGGACGCGGCTCCCGTGTCTTCTTGGATAGCAATTTCCAGGAGCAGGATCCATGACAACCAGGGCAGAAATTGCACGTCGCGTTACTGGCGATGGCATCGAATTCATCAATCTGCAGTTTACCGATATCTTGGGGGTGGTGAAGAGCGTCACTATACCAGTGAGCGAGCTCGAGGTAGTGTTGGAGACCGGGCAGTGGTTCGACGGCTCGTCGGTTCTGGGTTTTGCACGGATCGTCGAGAGTGACATGTACCTCGTGCCCGATCTGGAGACCTATGCCATTATTCCCTGGCAGACAGATGGAAGTGTGACGGCTCGTCTGATCTGCGATGTATACACGCCGAATGGGGAGCCCTTTGAGGGCGACCCACGCCGGGTGCTCAAGCGAGCGCTGGCCGAGGCGGAGGCGATGGGCCTGACCTATCACACCGGCCCAGAACCCGAGTTCTTTTTGTTCGAGTCTGACGATGACGGGCGCGCAATCCCCAAACCGCACGATCATGGCGGGTACTTTGATCTCTCGACTGATAGGGGACTGAATGTGCGCAATGAGATGTCCAAGGCGCTTTCTGCCTTTGGCATCCAGGTTGAAGCGAGCCACCACGAAGTGGCAAGCGGACAGCACGAGATTGACTTCCGTTATACTGGCGCCCTGCGCGCGGCTGACAATGTAGTCACTTTCAAGGCCACGCTAAAGGAGGTAGCCCGCCAGAACGGGTTGCACGCCACCTTTATGCCCAAGCCGATTTTTGGCGTCAATGGCTCGGGCATGCACGTTCACCAGAGCCTGATGGATAAGGAAAGCGGGCTTAATGCTTTTGCCGAACCGGGGGCAGAGTACGGCCTTTCGAGGCCAGCGTTGGGCTTTATCGCCGGGCAGTTGCTGCATGCCCGGGGAATGAGCGCGATACTGGCTCCGCTTGTCAACTCGTACAAGAGGCTGGTCCCTGGCTACGAGGCGCCGGTGTACGTCAGTTGGGGCCAGATCAACCGTTCAGCCCTGATACGCGTACCGCAGGTCCAATCGAACCGTCCCGAGTCCACGCGGTTGGAACTGCGCTGTCCCGACCCCAGCTGCAATCCCTACCTGGCCTTTGCGGTTATGCTGCGCGCCGGTCTTGATGGAATCCGTCGCGAACTACAGCCGCCTTCCATCTCCAATGAGGATCTGTACGAAAAGCGCAGCCGCCAGGGGATGGATACGCTGCCAGGCTCGCTAGGTGAGGCGCTCCAGGCGCTGCAGGGCGACGAGTTGGTGCGGGAGACGTTGGGAAGTCATATTCTGGATCGTTTTATCGAGGCCAAGAGTTCCGAGTGGCAGGAGTATATTACCCATGTCACGGGTTGGGAGCTGGAGCGCTACCTGCCCATCTATTAGGCCTTGGTTTGCACGAGCATGTTTGCAGAGTGAGAGAGGGGGGCAACGGTTGCCCGCCGGCAGGCATAGTGAAGCGAGCTACTAGGTAGTGGGTTTTTGAGTGGAGAATAGTCACTGGAGCGATCTCCCGCTCTTTCCATTGAACACGGTGCTTTTTCCAGGCATGATCCTGCCGCTGCACATCTTTGAAGAGCGGTACAAGTTGATGGTGCAGGATTGCTTGGATGAGGACCGTCCTTTTGGCGTGTCGCTGATCCGCGAGGGCAAGGAAGTAGGCGAGCGTGCTGTGCCGTATAGTATCGGCACTACAGCGCTGATCGCCAGTGTGACCCGGACGGATGAGGGGCGGATGAATATCATCACCATCGGTCACGAGCGTTTTCGCCTGCAAGGTGTGGCGCATGAGCAGCCCTATCTCACTGGAGACGCTGAGCCGTGGCCGTTGACCGGTGGTACAGAAAGGGGTGCACGTGCGCAGGTCGGGCCGATGCGCGCGTTGTTGCGCCAATATCAGAGCCTCCTTGTCCAGGCCCAGGGTCACAGCATCAAGATCGAGGAGTTGCCCGAGGAACCGCGCACGCTGGCGCTACTGATTGCCATTACTTTGCAGGTTCCGATGCCCGAGAAACAGCGTCTTCTGGCTCAGCCGGATGTTTTGCGGATGCTGTTGGCAGAGCGGGCCATTTTGAATCGTGAGCAGTTGTTGCTCGACCACATCGTCCAGACCCAGTCGGATCAGTGGGAGGGCGGTCACAGCGGCTACTTGTCCAAGAATTAGCAAACGACCGGCTCTCGGTTCCTGAGATTTCGGGGGGAGTCCAAGTGCAGGATCGCTATCTTACGGAAGAACTGCCGGGCATCGGCGGTACAATCAAAGAGCGCGTTGAGGATTTTCAGGTAGAGGAGATACCCCTCTACCCACCCAGCGGGTCCGGGCAGCATACCTTTTTTGAGATCCGCAAGCAGGGGGTTCCGACCTTTCATGCGGTGCGGGTCATTGCCCGCGCTCTGGGAGTGCCGCAGGCCCGCATCGGTTATGCCGGTCTCAAGGATGCTCGAGCCATTACGTCCCAGGTACTTTCGGTGGAGGGTGTCTCGCCCGAGGCAGTCACTGCTCTGGACCTGACCGATATCCAAGTTGTGTGGGCGGAGCGGCACGAGAGGCGATTGAAGATCGGGCATCTACGCGGCAACCGCTTTACGATCCGCGTGAGAGGTGTGGACAGAACTGCTCTGGCTCGCTGCCAGGCCATCCTCGAGGTACTCGAGCGCCGTGGCGTACCTAACCGTTATGGCTCCCAGCGATTTGGCCAGCGGGGAGATTCTGCGCGGCTGGGAAGGTTTGTCGTACACAGGAACGCCGAGGGTTTCGTGCAGGCCTTGCTGGGCAACCCCCATGCCAGTGAGAGCGGGAACGTGCAGGCTGCCAGGGCAAAGTACGAGGCAGGTGACTGGGAAGCAGCCCTGCGACTGTTTCCTGGCAACATGGCAGATGAGCGCCGCGCACTGCAGTCCCTGATGCACAGCGGAGGCGATTATGGTAGGGCCTACCGGTCGGTTCCCAAGCGGCTCAAGACCTTTTTGCTCTCTGCATTCCAGTCCGCACTCTTTAACCAGGTGGTAGATGCTCGCCTGCAGACGCTAGACCGTGTGTTTGCTGGCGACCTGGCGATGAAGCATCCTGGGCGCTCTGTCTTTCGCGTGGAGGATGAGGCTGTTGAACAGCCTCGGGCCGACCGCTTTGAGATCAGTCCCACGGGCCCCATTTTCGGCTACAAGATGATGGAGGCTATGGGGCAGCAGGGTGACTTGGAGGCGCAGATCCTGGCAAAAGAGGAGCTTGGCCTGGAAGACTTTCGCGTTGGTGGAGGCATCAAGGCCAGGGGAGGGAGGCGGTCACTGCGCTTTCAACTGATCGATCCGGATCTGTGGTATGATGAGGGCATCATGCTGCGCTTCGAGCTGCAAAAGGGATGCTATGCCACTGCTGCCCTGGCGGAGTTACTGAAGGAGGCGTGAGCCAGTGTACTTGGAGTGCCGCATTTCTGGTGGTCCAATTAACCTTTAGTTATGCCCCGGGCGTGCGTTATGCTAGCCGCAGTTCGACACATTAATTCTTTCCCTCGTTTCCGTCATCGATAATTGACTCCTATGCAGGACCACGGTCTCTTACTCCCGAGCTGAGTCATGGTGCTGTGAGCGCAGGTTACATTGTAGGGCCGCTCACAGAA
>JASFLR010000410.1:0-4160 GCA_050117995.1 Anaerolineae bacterium | reverse complement strand
CAGGCTACCACCCCCATCGGATCCCCAGCCGCAGCAAAACCCGACGAGGAAGTAGTAGGTCGTGCCAGCGCTGGCTTGGAACGACACTCGCGACTGCAAGCCGTTGTAGTCATCGTTGCAGGCCCCAGGGACCAATGAGAGCGCTCCCAGGGTGCCAGTATACGCAGCCAGGGTGGTGTCGTAGCTGCTGCCGGATGTATTTGCCTCGAGAACCATGTCAGTCTCGGGCGTAAAGGCATACCAGACCGAACCGTTGCTGTAGCAGTCGTACGGGTCATCGGGCGACCAGGTGGCGTAACTCGTATCGCGATAATCGGTGAAGGGCAGCGTTTGGATCACGATCGCGCCGTAGAAATCGTCGTTGATTGGCGGTTCGGGCACTGGCGAATCGAAAAGTTCGGCGCTTACCTCCACGTTGGCGCTGCCGAAAAACAGCGCCACCAACATTGACGCGCCCATCAAGATAACGAGCAGTCTCTTGGCCATCGGTTTCTCCTTTCCACGAACCATGGGCCGGAATCAGGCGTTGTTGTAGCATCAGAGACGTCCCGGCAACTGCGAGACTCCTAGGTTTAGGATGCACTCTCGGAACCAGCGTCTGCACCCTTGCGAACGCACGTGGAACCGTGAGTTTAGGCCTGTCGAGCTCAAAGTTTCCTTCTGCTCGCGCCAAAGAGTCCGCTTTCACCTTCCTTCTCGACCTATCTGCGTGCCGAGCGGAACCCAAGTTGTTCACGTGCTCGTGCCAGCGAACACGGGTCCTGGTCAGTGCAGTGGTCTTATCAGCGTCGGCAGAGAGATCGCTTCATTGTCTGCAGGCTTGGCATCATACACGCCGTACATAATCGCCAGAGCCCTGAAACTCACCTTCTTGGCTGCTGCGTCTTCCTCGGTGAATGTGTAGGCAAACTCAAAGTCGACTGTGCGGTTGGCCTTGTGGACAGGCACGGAATCATACGCGCTGCCAATCCACTCCCACTGGCCGTACTCTCCAGGAACGCTCTTGTAGAGTTCGAGGTAGACATACTCGTCATACAGCCCCCGGTTGCTCAATCCCACGACGATCTGGTAGGTTTCTCCAACTTTGGCTCTGGTTGGCGTGCGGAGCTCAGTGATAGCTATATCGTGGGTCTGGACGTGGATAGTCTGCGAGATGGAGCCAGTTCGTCCGTCATAGGTCGTGGCGACAAGCTCAACCAGATACTCTCCGTCCGCCGCGTAGTTGTGCGTCGGGCAGCAACCTGTGGCTACTGCTCCATCCCCCAGATCCCACTCGTAGGTATCGCAGCCTATGCCTGCCGGATCCCAGCAGTCGACGTTGAACTGAACGGTGGAGTAGATCGATGGAGACCAGGGATTGTACCAGAAGTAGACTGACGGTGGTGGGAGTGTCTCAAGGTGGAAATCCACCAAGTCCGCTTGCCCCCATGTCCCTCCCACCTGTATGTAGTAGGTTGTGCCCGCGCTGGCCTGGAAAATAAGGCGGTTCGCCATATCCCAACCACAGCCAGAGATGACCTCGGTGAGGTCATCCAACGAGGCACCTGTGTAGATGCCGAGATAGGTGTCGAACCAAAAGGATCCTGTGCTGGCCAGCATAGTTGCACTCTCGGATGCTGTGAAGGCGTACCAGATCGATCCTGTCGGCTCGTACGCGCATTCTGGCACAGGTTCGAGCGGTTCCAAGGTCGCGTACTCCAAGGTGGTGCCGTGGCTGAATGGGATATCACTCACACCGATCGCATTGGCAAAGTCATCGTTGACCGGCGGTTCGGGCACTGGCGAGTCGAAAAGATCAGCGCTCACCTCCACGTTGGCGCTGCCGAGAAACAGCGCCACCAGCATTGACGCGCCCATGAAAATCACGAGCAGTCTCTTGACCATCGGTTTCTCCTTTCCACGAACCATGGGCCGGAATCAGGCATCGATGCAGCATCAGAGACTTCCCGGCACCAGCGAGGTTCCTAGGTTGGGGTCGCCCCCCTCGGTACTGCCATTTGGACCCTTTCCACGCAAGCGGAACCGTAAGCTCAGCGCATGCCGGGATCAACATTTCCTTCCGCTCGCGCCAGAGTCCGCTTTCGCCCTCCTTTTAGGCATATCGCTGAGGGCTGCTCTGTCCAACGCTTCAGTTATGCTTCGGTGGGTGCGTCAATATTCTGCGGACGAATCGACGAATGTCCAGCGCCGGAGAAATGAACGCTCGATAGGCATCACCTCCCTCTCCAAGGATAACCAGATGCAGCAAAGAGAACCCCTTGGATACAGAGAAGCGATGACGACGGGGACCTATATTATAGACGTATTCATGCCGGAAAGGTTACGGGTGCAGTCAGGATCAGCCCGGCCTCCTCCAGTAGCTCGACCTCGCTCTCGGAGAAACCGGTCAGTTTGTGGTAAAGCTCATCCAGTCCTGCCGCGATGGCGGCCCGGTCCGCCCCGGCGCGCTGCAGCGAACGGATCAAGCCCAGCGCTGCGGTCTCTGCCGGCGACGGCTCAAAGGGTCTCGGGCCGGGTGGCTCGGGCGACGCTGCCTTGTTCAAATACTTGTGACGGAATGCCTCGGGCGAGGCAAAGTGGAAGTGGAGTACAGAGGGACCTGCCAGCAGGCAGCTCCCCTCGTCCGAAGGACTTGCTTTCACCATCCAGCCGTGGACGCCCGCCGCCGCCACCCCTGCCCTGACCCGAACTGCCGATTTGCCGTTCAGGTAGCCGTTGAAATAGGGCCGTGTGTCGGTCTGGGCCATGGACAGATGCTGCACCAGCATGGTCCATCCCGCAGGGCCGAGCCGGGCGGCTGCCAGTCTCGGATTCACCTTAAAGCGCGGCGGGAGCCCGGGTTGGTGCGGTGCCAGCAGCTCGTGGTTTAGGCAGCGGATCAGGCTGAACCCTGCCGCCGACGCAGCCCCAAAGTGATCGCCCAAGGTGCTGCCACCTCGTCCCGCCCCCTCCAGGTAGAACAGCTCGTCCAGATCAAGGTGGAGCAGCCAGTCCAGTGCGTTGCCGCCCAGGGTACCCGCCTTCGCCGCCTGCAGGGCCGTGCTGGCGTTCATCGTCTGCCGCGCAGCCACCGCCGCTGACGCTGACCCGGATCTGGCGAGTCGCTTCAGCTCGGCGACATCGGGGCTGTTGGGCACGTCGGGCCAGTCCTCTTCCATCAGCCGCTCGCCGGACCAGACCGTAAGCTGCGACGGGGGATAGAGCGAGGCCAGCCGGTCGGCGTCGGCGGCCTCTGCAGGATCTTTGAGGTGGTCGAAGACGAGGACAATGTGCTCCATGCCCAGCGAGAAGTGGTGCTTGCACCACGTATCCAGCTGGGACCCGCCCCGGTACACGGTGCTGACCAGCCCGGCGCGGGGTCTCGGGGTCCCGACAGGCCGCACCGTGATCGCGCCCTGGACGCTGTCCTCGTCCAGCTCGTGAAAGAGCACTGTATCTGGCGGCAGGGGAGGCGCTTCGATGGGCAGCAGCGCGTCTGTGGCGGTCAGCTTGGGGAGCGTGGGCAGGAGGATCGGCTGCTGGGGCGCGTCGTTGAACCAGAAGGTCAGCGCCCACCGGGCAGGGCCGTCGCGCAGCGGGCGCACCTCGTGCACGATGGTCCGCGAGTCAAAGAGGATAGCCGAGCCTCCCCGCGCAGCGAGGAGCTCTACCGCCGGGTCGTCCTCCCCGGCCTCGGGCGCCCAGACCGCCAGCTCCCCGCCCGCGCAGGCCTTCTCTGGCGGATTCAAATAGACCACCAGGGTGAGCGTCCGCCCGTTGTCGTTTGGCTCGCCGGGATTGTCCAGGTGTGCGGCATAGCCGCCCGATGGGGCTGGATAGCGGGCCAGCATGACCTTCTGGGGTGGAAAGGGCTCCTTGCCGGGGACCGCATCTGCCAGCAGTTCGCCCAGGTGATCCAAGCACCATTGCGCAAATGCCGCCAGCGTGGGCGCGTGTTGGAGCAGGACCGGCTCTGTGCCGGAGAAAAAGCCTGTCCAGTCCCAGCGGCTCGCCGAGATGCGGTCGGACGAGCCAACCCCGCCCTGTTTCAATCCCAGCACGCCGTCGCCGTACGCCGCCGTCGCCTCAAGGTAGAGCTGCCGCGCCAGGGAATCATCCAGAAATCTCGGCAGAGGCAGGTAGCCTGGCGCTGCTGGCGTGACTGCCAGGGCGCGCGCGAT
>JASFLR010000409.1:0-4161 GCA_050117995.1 Anaerolineae bacterium | reverse complement strand
GATTGCGAAGTCGCCGAAGCAAGCAGAATTATCGAGGCGATCATGGCCGATACGTTGGACGGTGCTGAAGCATAGAAAGAGGAATGCCATCATACGCGAGATAGCTCCAAACGTTTTTGTTGAAACTGAATTCCACGGCGCCAATATTGGTTTTATCGTTACCGATGAATGCGTCATCCTCATCGATACGCCGATGCTGCCTGATGATGCGGATATCTGGCATGAGGAAATTCGGAAGCGGACCGACCGGGAGATTCGGTATATCATCAATACCGATCACCACCGCGGCCACATCATCGGTAACCAGTACTTTCCCATGGCGACGGTCATTGCCCACGAATTCGCCTGGAAGAATATGAAAAGCTATGGTGATAGCTTTCGCACGCGCCTGCTGAACCTCTATCGCAACCGGATGCCCGAAGCCGCCGCAGAGTGGAAGCAGAACCTGCGAATCATTGAGCCTGAGATCACCTTTACCGGGCGCACCTACCTGTTCAAGGGAGACAAAGAGATCCAGCTCCTCCCCCTGGGCGGTCACACGCCCGCGACCACAGTGGTCTATATGCCAGAAGACGGGTTGATCTTTGCCGGCGACCTGGTCGTCACCGACCGCCCTCCATTCCTATCGCAGGGGGACACGCTCGAATGGCTGCAGGCGCTCACTTTTCTGCGCAAGCTTCGCTACGACATTCTCATTCCTGGTCATGGGGAGCTGACGGGCAAAGAGGCGACCGAGACGATGTCCGAGTTTCTGCGCGTCGTCCGCCGCAAGGTTCGTAGCGCGTACAGGATGGGCCTATCCAAGGCCGATACGGCCCGGAGCTTGAAACACCTGATCCATCACTGGCCGATTCCTCCTTTCGAGAAACCCAAGGCCGATCGCCGCTTCAAATCCTCGTTGAGCCGGGTGTGGAACGAGATGCGCGATGAGGCAGCGGCCAAAGCCAAGGCAAAGAAGAAAAAGGCCAAGAAGTGATCTGGGCCCCCAAAGATGGGTGAGGTTCCAGGAGGCAACCACGCACCTGCCTACCCACCCCATTGAACGAGGAGTGGCGCGGAGATGCCGAGTACCAACGCCAGAGCTGTTACCTGCCAACGGTGCGGATGCGGTTTCATAGTCACCGACACCTACCTCAACCTTCTCCTGAGACGCCAGGTCAACGTGATCGTGCCGGTTCTATGCCCTACCTGTTTTGTGATGCACGGCCCACTGCCGAAACAACGCGGCGAGGTCAAGTGGTACAACCCTGGCAAGCGCTACGGCTTTATCGTGGACGAGAGCGGTGAGGAGATCTTTTTCCACCAGCAGCAACTCCTGGTGGACAAGCGCTCCAGGTTGCCCAGCGGGCAGAAGGTACGCTACCACGTGCGCTATCGTACCAAGGGGCCCGAAGCGTTGAATGTAGAGCTGAAAAGGTAGGTAATCTACAGGACCTGCGGCGCGACCTGTTACACCACCCGGGGCACACGGGCCAGGATTTCGCTCACGACTTCATAGTTGATGGTCCCCAGGCGTTCAGCCACCTCTTCGGCAGTGATGCTCTCGCCTCCCTGCTCCCCGATAAGCACGACCTCATCGCCCTGGCGCACATCGGCGATTTCGGTCACATCGATCATGGTCTGATCCATGCACACGCGCCCGACAATGGGCGCGCGCTGGCCCCGTACCAGCACCTCTCCCCAGTGACGCGGTGCTCGGCGAAAGCCATCAGCATAGCCGACGGGGAGCACGGCGATGCGCTGCCAACCCGTGGTCTGGTAGGTATTGCCATAGCTGACATAGCTGCCCGGCGCCAGGTCCTTGACCTGAGCCACCTCGGTTTTGAAGCTCAGCGCCGGTCGAAAGTCGGGCGGGCAACGAACCTGGGACGACGGGTGCAGGCCATACATGGCGATCCCCAGTCGCACCATGCTGAAATGGCTCTGGGGATGGGTCAGTATCGCCGCCGAGTTGGCAGCGTGTACCATCGGGAGGTCAAAGCCCTCTTTTGACAAGGCTTGCAGGACGTGGCGAAACCGATCGGCTTGCGACCTTGTATAGGCTGGGTCTGAATCGGCCACAGAAAAGTGCGTGAAGATGCCCTCCAGGACCAGATTGGGAAGCGATCGCAAGGCAAGGGCAAAAGGCACCACATCATCGGGCAGGAGGCCGAGCCGTCCCATACCTGTGTCCACCTTGATGTGGACTTTTACCTGGTTATCTAGCTGTCCGGCGGCCCGGCTCAGCGCCTGCGCCACGTCGATATCAAAGACGGTGGCAGATAGCCCATTCAGCACCAGTTCTCGCGCTTGCCAGGCTGGCGTAAAGCCCAGGACCAGGACCGGGGCAGAGATACCTGCCTTGCGCAATATGAGGCCCTCGTTGATGCTCGCCACACCCAGGCAGCAGGCCCCGTTGTTGAGCGCAGTACGGGCAACCCGTACCGCGCCGTGCCCGTAGCCGTCCGCCTTGAGGACTGCCAGGACCTTGACCGCGGGTCCAACGATCTCGACCACGCGCCTGACGTTGTGGGCAATCGCCTCCAGGTCCACCTCCAGCCACGTTGGCCTCCCCGGGTGCTTGAGTCGCACCTTGCGCCAGCCCGCCGTCTGCCGGACCAGCAAGGTAGGCGCGCGCTCTGGCTGGGCCAGCAGGCCGGCAACCACCCGCTCCATGCGCGATTCCAGCGTGCCCTTGACCAGTACCGTGTCGCCCTCTTGCAGACGTTCTGCCAGCCCGCGGACGGCGTCTTCCGGCGTATAGGTCACCAGCACCTGATCGGCACGAAGCCCATGGCTCCGGGCATGCTGTGCGATAAGCCGGGCGCTGTCGCCGTGGGTAACCAGCAGGTCCGCTACCCGGGCTACACGCTCGCCGATGCGGCGATAGGCTTCCGACTCGAAACTCGCGTATCCGGCAAGCTGGGCCGGATGTTCCAGCTGGTCAGCCAGGACGGCGAGCCGTCGCCCGTCCGTAAAGAGTGATAGGGTATCCAATGCAGCCATTGCTGAGGCAAGGCTGGCGTTAAAGGTGTCATCGAGGATCAGGCTGCCCCCAATCCCCGGCAAAGGGCGGAGGCGTCCCGGCAGCGGCGCCACACTAGCCAGCCGTTCCAGCGCCTCCTCCAGCGGCACGCCCAAGGTCAACCCTACAGCCACAGCGGCCAGGGCAGCGTATATGTTATGGTGTCCCAGCAACGGCAAACTGACGCGCAACTTGCGCCTGCCACTCCAGCCCGGGATGGGAAAAAAGTCTTTGACATAGACCGTGAACGATATGCCCGCAGGACCTGCCGTTACCGCCCCCGCAACCAGATCCGCATCAGGGTCCAGGCCGTACGTCACAACCTGGGCCCGGGTGCGTAGAGCCATGTCACGCACCCTTGGATCGTCGTAGTTCAGTATGGCAACCCCACCCTCCTCTGCGGGCGGCAGTGCCTCCACCAGGCGTCCCTTCTCCGCGGCGATGGTCTCCAGCGAACCAAGATAGGCCAGATGGGTCTCATTAATCACCGTCACCACGCCAATCTGGGGGCGGGTGAGGGCAGCCAGCTCGGCGATCTCGCCTATGCCATCACAGGCCAATTCCAGGACGGCCAGTCGCTGTTCCGGTTGTAGCTTTCCCAGGGCGATAGGCAGACCGTAGCGGTCGTTGTAGCTGCCCTGGTTGCGAAAGACTGTGTGCCGCTGCGACAGGACTGCCGCCGCCAGCTCCTTCGTGGTTGTCTTGCCACTAGAACCGGTAATGTCCACCACGCGAGGGCTTAGCTTGCGCAGGATAAAGCGCGCCCAATCCAGCAGGGCGCGGCGGCTATCGTCAACAACTATGCAGGTGACGCCATGGCTCGCCAGATCAAAGGGCCGCTGGCAGAGCACGCCCGCCGCCCCGTTGCGCGCCGCGGCCATGACGTAGTCATGGCCGTCGCCCTTGTCAGTGACGACGGCCAGGAAGAGCTCCCCTTTGTTTAGCAGGCGGGTGTCGTAGCAGAAATCGGAGAACTCGCTGGCGACCACGGGCCCTTGGATGTGCCCGCCTGTTGCCTCAAGGATATCCTCCAGGTAGATCAATCGCTGGCCTCGCTCGGCGGATCGTCCTCGATCTTGGGCACCTTTGGCATGGCTGGGGCAATTTCGGCCCAGTCGACGTCGGGTATGGGCGGCGGCTCTGGCATCTCGATCGCC
>JASFLR010000408.1:0-4169 GCA_050117995.1 Anaerolineae bacterium | reverse complement strand
CGAAGGACGGGCGGGCAACCAAATGCTATTGGGCGGTTTTGACCTGATCTATGACGTGGTGGGTATCGAGGTAACGCTGAACAACGCGCTCCGTTGGACCCGAGCTGGCGGTACCGTTGTCCTGGTTGGCGTTAACCTGCATCGCATGAAGCTGGATGTGACGCCGGTGTGGTATCAGGAGGTTGACCTCATTGGCGCGGTGGGCCATGATGTGGTGATGTGGGAAGGCGAGGAGATCTCCAACTTTGAGTTGGCGTTGCGCTGGATGGAGAAGGGCCAGATTCGCTGTGAAGAACTGCTCACGCATCGCTTCCCGCTAGATGCGTACAGGGAAGCGTTTGCTACCGCAGTGGACAAACGCAGATACCGGTCAATAAAGGTAGCTTTCGACCTGGCAACAGAGCCCGCGGACAGCTGATCCTTACAGCCAGAAGCGGTGTTCCTGCCCATCAAACCCAGAGGAGGAGAAAGATGGCAACGAAAACCCTGGCGGCAGCATCTACCCGGCGCGAGCGCTGGGCATGGTACCTGTACGACTTTGGCAATTCGGCCTATGCTTCGGCTGTCTACCTGGCAGTCTACTCCGTTTACTTCAAGGATAAGGTGGTCGGTGGTGCCGAGGGCACCCGTCTGTGGGGCGTAGCGGAGACTATTGCCGCCATCGTCGTGTTGCTCAGCGGCCCATTTCTTGGCACGCTGGCCGACTTTGCTGCGTCCAAGAAGCGTTTTCTCCTATTCTTCACTGGCCTGTCATGTGTCTTTACGATCAGTCTATTCTTCATCCAACCGGGCATGATCGTTCTGGGGATCGTCGTCTTTGTGCTGGCCGATATCGGATACCGCGCCGCGCAGATCTTCTACGATGGCTTGCTGCCCGAAATCGCGACGCCACAGGAGATGGGCCGGGTGTCAGGGTTGGGGTGGGCCATCGGCACCGTCGGCGGGATTATTATACTTCTTTTGCTCATGCCTCTGGAGAATCTGGTGGAGGGTCCACTTGTACCGCGCCTGGCGATGATTGTGACCGGTCTCTTTTTCGCACTCTTTGCGGTACCGCTCTTACTCTGGCTGAGGGAGAAGGCGCGCCCGCAAACGCTGCCTCCCGGCCAGAACTATGCTGGCCTGGCGGTCAGCCGCTTATCAGACACCTTTCACACGGCCCGCGGCTTTGGTGAGTTTGTCAAATTCATAGTGGCATTCTTTGTTTACAACGATGGAATCATGATCGTGATGGGCTTCGCCAGCATCATCGGCGCCACTCTATTTGGCCTGACGACGCAGGACATCCTCATCTTCTTCATCCTCGTACAACTGACCAATGTGGTTGGCGCGTACGCGTTCGGCTGGCTGGTGGATCTGATCGACGCCAAGCGCTCGCTGATCATCAGCCTAGTCATGATGATCGCTGTAGTTATCTGGCTCTACTTTGCCCACGGAAAGACGACCTTCTTCATCATCGGAGCGCTTGCCGGCATCGCCATGGCGGGCGCCCAGTCGGTCAGCCGGACCATGGTGGCTCTGTTCGCCCCACCTGGCAAGAGCGCTGAGTTCTTTGGCTTTTTTGCCACCTTTGGCCGGGTATCCTCGGTGGTGGCGCCGCTCATCTTTGGCTGGCTCGCTGCCGAGGCAGCCATCTGGTACGAGGGTCGCGGGCAGCTTGTCGCCTTGGCCGAGCAATCTGGACTGAGACTGGCAGTTCTGTCGATTGCCGCATTCATCCTGGTCGGCTTGATCCTATTGTTGTTTGTCGATGAGCGGAAGGCCCGCGCAGCGGCGATGCTGCAGGAGTAGCGCCGCAGGCAGACCCTGGATGGCAGAAGGACCGATTCTGTCGGAAGAAAACCGCGAATGGAAAGGAGTAGGCACGGCATGGCAGAGATGACCGGTGGGGAGTTGTTGCTCAGGTGCCTGAAGGAAGAAGGGGTTAGCACGTTGTTCGGCGTCCTCGATGGCAGCTTCAATCCCTTCCTTGCTAAACTGGATGAGTATGGCATGCACTTTGTAAACCCGCGCCATGAGGCTGCCGCGGCGCACATGGCAGAGGCCTATGCCCGCATTCGCGGAGAGCCGGCGGTCGTCATCGGCGGCATCGGGCCCGGTGCGGCGAATATGGTGTCGGGCGTAGTTACAGCCTACGCCGAGGGCAGCCCGCTCATTGTGCTGTCGAGCCAGCGACGGCGCAACATCATCTATCCCGATCGTGGAGGTTCATTCCAGAACGTTGATCTCCTTGGTCTATATGGTCCCGTGACCAAGTGGAGTGCCGGCGTTCGGGACTGGAGGCGGCTGCCTGAACTGATCCGCCGGGCCTACAGGGAAGCGACCAGCGGGCGGCCAGGACCGGTCTACCTGGAGATTCCGGAGGACGTGACACGGGGGATAGGGGACTCTGCCACCGTCGACATCTGGCCTCCGTCCAGGTATCGGGCTGGTCGTGTTGGTGCTGCCGATCCTGTACAGATCGCCCAGGCTGCCGAGTTGCTGGCAGCGGCAGAGCGTCCGCTTCTGCATGCTGGGGCTGGCGTCTCCTGGGCTGGTGCCTGGGACGAGTTTCTGGCGCTGGCGGAGCATCTGGCAGCAGCAATGACCACCAGCCTGAGCGCCCGTGGTGTGGTCCCCGAAGACCACGAACGCTACTTCCATCCGCTGAATCGTGACGCGCTGGAGGCGGCGCGAACAGAGGCCGACGTCGTACTGGTCGTAGGTGGCCGACTGGGCGAGCTGGACAACTGGGGCCGGGCCCCATCTTGGGGCGATCCAGCCGACCAAAAAGTGATCCAGGTGGATGTAGAGCCGACGTCGATAGGCCTAAACCGGCCCGTGGATCTGGGCATTGTGGCCGATGCGCGTGCAGCGCTGGCGGCGCTACTGGTGGAGACGCAGCGGCTCTGCAAGCGAAAGGCCGAACACGAGGGATTCGTCAGATACCGGGAGCTCACGCGGGCGTGGCAGGAGCAATCGGCCATTGCACTGAATACAGAGGAAGGACAGATCAGTCCGGGCAGGATGGTACAGGTGGTTCGCGAGTTCTTCCCAGCTAACGCCATTACCGTGATGGACGGCGGTAACACCAGCCTCTGGACTGCTACCTTCAACCCCATTCTGAATCCAAGGAGCTACGTCTACACGGCCAAGTTTGGGCATCTGGGCACAGGCTTGCCATATGCAATCGGCGCCAAGCTAGCTGCGCCGGAACGACCTGTCTACCTCGTCTCTGGTGATGGTGCCATGGGCTTCAATATCCAGGAACTGGAAACGGCGCGGCGCTACAATGTGCCGGTCACGGTGATTGTCTCCTGCGATCGCGGCTGGGGGATGGAGCGATCCTCGCAGATGTTTGCACAGATCGGTGGTTTGGTGGAATGTGACTTGTATCCTGAGACGCGGTACGATCTGGTAGCGCAGGCCTTTGGCTGTTATGGCGAGATAGTGGGCGAGCTTTCCGAGCTGCGGCCTGCCCTGGAGCGCGCCCAGAATGCAGGCAAACCGGCCTTGCTTCAAGTCATGGTCGATCCGATGAATAACCTGGCTCCTCCTGGCCTGCTGACCTTCGGCTCGATGGTGTACCGGGCAGAGGACTAGGTAGGACATGGGCTCGCCTGGTGGCGGATATCCACGAGGAGTTGTGCCACCGGGCGAGGCTCTGCAGTCCGACATTTCAGCCTGTTGCTGTGCATGCTTGATTGAAGATCAGGCCATAGCAAAGCCAAAACAGTGGGAGAGTAGGAGAGCGGGAGAGCTATACTGTACCAGAAGCCGATCTTTGCTGCAGAGGCTCCGGCCTCTGTGGGTCATCAGGGAGGAGTAGATGAGTTCTGTCAAAGACCAGGTTGCCCTGGTTACCGGTGCTGGGCGAAGAGGTGGGATTGGGGAGGCGATTGCCAAGCGACTTGCCCGCGAAGGTGCTCACGTCGTGGTGGGGGACATCTGCGCGCCACCAAGCGAGTTGGCCCACGCAGGTAGCGGCCGGTGGGAGGAACTGGAGAGCATCGCCGCGGAGATTGGTGAGTCTGGGGTCAAGTCCTTACCTGTGCGTGTAGACATAACCGACGCCGCATCGGTACGGGAGATGGTGGCCCGCACTGATGAGGTCTTTGGTCGGCTCGATATCCTCGTCAACAACGCGGGCGCGGCTATCGGCCCCGGGCGCGTGCTGGAAATGCTGGCAG